>JBEEJM010000341.1:0-17881 GCA_041169205.1 Pseudomonadota bacterium
AATACGAGGGACACGGCTTTTTCACGGAAGGCGGGCAGCGCCAGTTCGGCGGCGGCAAAGCGGTAGAGCTGGCCATTGGCGCTGTAGTAGCCCGCAATGACGGTGGCCGCCACCAGCAACCAGAAGTGGTGGCCCACCACGGCCCAAGCCCCCAGCAGCGCAGAGCCGACAGCAACGGCCAACCCGATTTGGAACGAGCCACGCCGCCCGAACAGGGCCTGCGTTTTGGCGACCAGTGGGGTGCTCAGCGCACCGCCCACCACATAGCCCATGACGGGCAGGGTGGCCATCCAGCCATAGGGGGCCAGCGCCAAGCCCACCAGGCCGTTGATGGCGATGAAGGTGACGTTGTTGGTGAGAAAAAGTCCTTGGCACAGGGCTAGCAGCCAGAGGTTACGGTTCATGCCAGCAGTGTAAGGGCCGCCAGCGCAGCAGTCTCGGCGCGCAGCACGCGCGCGCCCAGCGATGCGGGCGCAAAGCCGGCTTGCAACGCGGCGTCTTCTTCAGTAGGGCTCAGCCCACCTTCGGGGCCGCTGAGGAACAAGGCCTCGGTGGCACCTTCCATGGCAAGTTCGCGTACCGGCTGCGCGCCTTCGCGCAGCGACAGCAGTAGGCGTTGCAAGGGTGGCTGATCTGCAGCGCGTACGGGCGTGGATTTGAGCCACTGCGCCAGCGTTTGCAGCGGGTGCACCGTGGGGACACGGTTGCCCCCGCACTGCTCGCAGGAGGCCACGGCCACGCTTTGCCAATGGGCCTGCTTTTTGTCGGCGCGCTCACCGCTGAGGCGCAGCACGCTGCGCTCGGTCATCAGAGGCTGGATGCTGGCCACGCCCAACTCAGTGGCTTTTTCTACCAACCAGTCCATGCGGTCGTTGGCGGGCATGCCCACGGCCAGGTGCACGGCGCGGCGGGCCTCGCGCTCGGTGGCGCTGTGCGCGCCCACTTGCACTTGCACGTCGCTGCGGCCCATGCGGGTGACGGTGGCATCAAACTCGCCGCCGGGGGAGGGGCCGTCCCAACCCGGGCCGTGGTTGAAGAGCGTGATGTGGTCGCCTGGCTGCAGGCGCAGCACCTGCACATGACGCGCCGCACCGGCGGGCAACTCCAGTAGGTCGTCGGTGGCGAGCAGGGCGGGGCAAAAGAAACGGGGCATGAATGGCGGGCCTGGTGTTGCTATCAAATATATAGCTGCTCACGCAGCATATACGGGGGCTAGTGGCCTATTTGACTTGATTTTTGTTGAACCCCAAGATGTTGGAGGACGCAATGCCTTCCATCGTCTCCACCAAACGCAACAGCGGTTTGAGCTCGCGGTAGCGCGCGCAGGTGGTGCGGATATAGCCAATAAAGCGTGGCGTGTCGGCCAGGTACTGCGGCTTGCCGTCGCGCAGGGTCAGGCGCGCAAAGATGCCCGCCACTTTGAGGTGGCGCTGCAAGCCCATCCACTCCACACCCCGGTAAAACTCACCAAAGTCGTCGCCCACGGGCAGACCGGCCTTGCGGGCTTTTTGCCAGTAGCGGATGGTGACGTCCAGACAAAAGTCTTCGTCCCAGCTCAGGAACGCGTCGCGCATCAGACTGGCAATGTCGTAGGTGATGGGGCCGAAAACTGCATCTTGAAAGTCCAGCACCCCTAGAGAAGACGGGAGCGGCGAAACCATCAGATTTCGGGGCATAAAGTCGCGGTGCACATACACGCTGGGCCACGACAGATTGTTCTGGACGATGTGGCCAAAGGCCTCGTCCAGCGTCTTGCGCATGGCCACGTCGATGGTGATGCCACGGTGCGCGCCCATGTACCACTGGGGAAACAGCTCCAGCTCCCGGCGCAGCAGGGCGTCGTCGTAGGGCGGCAGCTCGGTGGGTTGAGACGCCAGTTGCCACTGCACCAGCACATCCACCGCTTGCAAATAAAGGTCCAGCGGCGGCGGTGCGTGGGGGTCTATCACCTGCATCATGGTGTGGTTGCCCAAATCGCTGAGCAGCATGAAACCGTTGGCTTCATCCCAGGCCAGTACCTCGGGCACGTTCAGTCCCGCAGCCGCCATCAGCTGGGCCACGTGAACGAATGGCTGGCAGTTTTCTTTCTCTGGCGGCGCATCCATGACGATGCGGCAGCCATGGGCGCTGTCCACCCGCAGGTAGCGGCGGAAGCTGGCATCCGCCGAGGCCAGGCGCACGGTGGTCAGGTCCAGTGCTTGCGCAGCCTGCAGATGGGCCAACCAGGCCGTAAACAAGGCCTGGCGGGCGGGGTCGGCCCACGCCACGGGGTGGGTGGACGCGGGAGCGGAGGCAGAAGGGGGATGGGAGGGGGTAAGGGGCGTGGCGCTCATGGATAATCCATTCTACAAACCTCGCCTTCTCTCTCGCCCTTCTTTTACATGCGTTTTCCCCTCAGCGAGCCCTTGGCCTCGCAGCCTGCCCACCGCTTCACGCTTCACCCTGTCGCCGCCTTGGTGTGCCTGGTGCTGGGCGCGGGTGCGCACGCGCAAACTGAGGCCGATGCACCCGAGGCGGGTCTGGTGCTGCGCTTCAGCAATGTGCTGGAAGAAAAGCTCAGCCCGGCCCAGCGCGATGCCGCCCCGGTGTTTTTGCAAGGCGACCGCCTGCATGGCCGCACGGACTTGGAGACCGTGGTTGAAGGCGACGCCACGCTGCGCAAGGCCGACACCAGCATCCACGCTGACAAGCTGGAGTACGACCAGGCCACCGACCAAGCCCGGGCTAGCGGCAATGTGCGTATCAACCGCAGTGGCACGGTGTACGCGGGCCCGCTGCTGGAGCTCACGGTGGAGCGCTTTGAAGGTTTTTTTGACCAACCCAGCTACCAGTTTTTGCAAAGCGGGGCCCATGGCGAAGCAGACCGCGTCGAGTTTGTGGACGAGCGCCACGCGGTCATCCACAACGCCACCTACACCACCTGCAAACGACTGCCCGGCCCGAGCTGGATGCCCGACTGGATACTGCGCGCCACCACCATCACGCTGGACAACGACGAAGAAGTGGGTCGTGCCACCGGCGGCGCGCTGAGCTTCAAGGGCGTGCCGGTTATGCCCGTGCCCTCGCTGAGCTTTCCGCTGAGTGACAAGCGCAAATCGGGCCTGCTGCCGCCGACCATTGGCGTGGACAACGTCAATGGTGTGGAAGTGGTAGCGCCCTATTACTGGAACATTGCGCCCAACCGCGATGCCACCATCACCCCCACCTTCATGACCTTGCGTGGTGTGGACATGGGCACCGAGTTTCGCTACCTGGAGCCGTCGTACAGTGGCACCCTGCGGGCCAACTACATGCCAGCCGACAAACTGCGCAGCAGCGACCGCTGGGGCTACTCCTACTTGCACAACGGCAGCGTGGCTACCGGGCTGGACGCGGTGGGTAACGTCGGTGTGGCGGTCAACCTCAACCGCGTGAGCGACGATAACTACTGGCGCGACTTCACTCGCAGCAGCGCCACGCTGACCCAGCGCCTGCTGCCCAATGACGTGACGGCCGCCTGGGGCCGTGGTTTTGTCACGGCCACCGCCCGCGTACTGCAATGGCAAACCCTGCAGGACCCGACTGCCCCCATTGTGCCGCCCTACGACCGTGTGCCGCAGCTCACCGCCCGCTACGCGCAAACCAATATCGGAGGGTTCGACGTATCGGTGGATGGTGATTTCACCCAGTTTGAGGCCGACCGGGTCAAGACCCTGCAACCCAATACGCAGCGGATGTTCACCCAACTGCAGGTCAGTCGCCCGTGGCTTCTACCTGCGGGCTTCATCACACCCAAGCTGCAGCTGCATGCCGCGGCCTACCAGTTTGATGCCCTGTTGGCCAATGGCAGCAACACCGCCGACAGTGTGGTGCCCACGTTCAGCCTGGACAGTGGCCTGGTGCTGGAGCGTGAAACGTCGCTGATGGGGCGCAACCTGGTGCAAACGCTGGAGCCGCGCGCTTTTTATGTGGTCACGCCCTACCGCAACCAGAGCGCCTTGCCGAATTACGACACCGGCATCAACGACTTCAACTTCGCCACCATTTACACCGAGAACGCTTTTGTAGGGCACGACAAGATTTCGGACAACAACCTGCTCACCCTGGGCCTGACCACGCGCTACCTGGACGAGCAGACCGGCGCGCAGTTGGCCCGGTTTGGCATCGCCCAGCGCTTGCGGTTTGAAGACCAGCAGGTCACGCTCAACAGCGCCACCCCGGCTTCGCTGGCCGGTTTCAGCGATGTGTTGCTGGGTGCGTCCGTCAACGTGAACGATCGCTGGGCACTGGATTCCACCGTGCAGTACAACGGCAAGACCGACCAGTCCACACGCTCCACCGTGGGGGCCCGCTACAACCCCGGCGACTACCGGGTCATCAATACCGCCTACCGCTTTCAGCGCGATGTGAGCGAGCAGCTCGATGTCAGCTGGCAGTGGCCTTTGAACGACCTGTGGGGCGACCACGGGCAAGACCTGGGCAGTGGCCGTGGCCAAGGGCCCGGGCGCTACTACAGTGTGGGCCGGATGAACTACAGCTTGAACGAAGGGCGGCTGGTCGACACGGTTCTGGGGGTCGAGTACGATGCGGGCTGCTGGCTGGGCCGGCTGGTGTTTGAGCGGGTGCAGACCAGTACGTCCAGTGCCACCGAACGCCTGATGTTCCAGCTGGAATTTGTCGGCTTTACCCGCCTCGGCATCGACCCACGCAAAACCTTGACGCAAAACATTTCGCGCTACCAAAATTTGCGCGAATCCGGCGGTGGTGCCAGCCGCTTCAGTAACTACGACTAAACAGACAACATGAATCTTCGCGTGTGGGCTTTGGCTCTTGCTTGTATGGGAACCTGGGGTGCGGCGTGGGCGCAGACCCAGGGCGTGCGCCAGGCCGACTTCATCGTGGCCGTGGTCAATTCGGAGCCCATTACCAACAGCGAGGTGCGTGCGCAGGTGCAACGCGCCACGGCGCAGCTGACCCAGCAGGGCCAAAAAGTACCTGCGGCAGACGAATTGCGGCGTGTGGTGCTGGAGCGTCTGATCAATGAGCGTGCGCAGCTGCAGCTGGCCCGTGAAACCGGACTTCGCGCAGACGACGCTGCAATTGACCAGGCCGAGCTGAGCATGGCCAGCCAGAGCCAGGTCGATGTGGCCGAGCTGCGCCGCCGTATTGTCAAAGACGGCATGGATGTGGCTACGGTTCGCGCCCAACTGCGTGACCAGGTACTCATCAGCCGTTTGCACGAGCGCGAGGTGGAGTCGCGCATTCGCATTTCAGACCAGGATATTGATCGCTTTTTGCAGGAGCAGCAGGCCAACAATACCGATCCCTTTACCCAGGACATCAACCTGGCGCAGTTGCTGATTGCGGTGCCCGAGAAGGCGTCTGCGGAGCAGGCGGCTGCGCTATTCCTGCAGGCACGCAAGGTGCAGGAGCGCATTCGCGCGGGTGAAGACTTCAACAAACTGGTGCAAGAGCTGTCGGCTGCAGACCGCAACAACGGGGGCCAGCTGGGGCTGCGCCGCGCAGACCGCTATCCGCCATCCTTTGTGCTGGCAACCCAAAAGCTGGACGCGGGTGGCGTGTCAGACATCGTGCGCTCAGGCGCGGGCTTTCATATTCTGAAGGTGATCGAACGGCGCGCACCGGCGGTGACAGTGCAAACCGTGGTTCAAAATCGTGCGCGGCATATTTTGCTGCGTACCAGCCCCCAGCTCACCCAAGCCAAGGCGCTGGCGCAATTGGCGGACTACAAACAGCGTATTCAAAGTGGCAAGGCCGACTTTGCCAACCTGGCCCGCGAGTTTTCCCAGGATGGCAGTGCCGCACAGGGCGGCGACTTGGGTTGGGCTGTGCCGGGCATGTTTGTACCGGAATTTGAAGAAGTGATGAACCGCCTGAATGAAGGCGAGATCAGCGCGCCCATGGTGTCGCGCTTTGGCACGCACCTCATCCAACTGGTGGAACGCCGCCGTATCGACCTGAGCCCGCAGCAGATGCGCCAGTTAGCGAGCAACCAGCTGCGCGAGACCCGGACCGCCGAAGCCTACGCCGTGTGGGCCCGCGACGTTCGCGAACGCGCCTACGTTGAATTCCGCGACGTACCGCAATGAAGCACATCGCGCGTAAGCGGTTTGGTCAGCACTTTCTGGCAGACCGCGGAATCATTGCTGCCATCGTGCATGAGATTGCACCCAAGCCAGGCCAGCGCATGGTCGAGATTGGCCCTGGGCTGGCCGCGCTGACGCAGCCCTTGGTGGAGCGCGTCGGACACCTCACGGTGATCGAGTTGGACCGCGATCTGGCCCTGCGGCTGCGCAGCCACGGGCAGCTGACTGTCATCGAGTCTGATGTACTAAAAGTGGACTTTGCCCAAATCCACGCTGCGCAAGCAGCTATAGAAACTATAGCAAATTCAGAGCAACCGGTGGTGCCAGACAAGCTGCGTGTCGTGGGCAACCTGCCCTACAACATCTCCACACCGATTTTGTTTCACCTGCTGCAGTACGTGGATGTGATTGAAGACCAGCACTTCATGCTGCAAAAAGAAGTGATAGACCGCATGGTGGCGCGACCGGCCACCTCCGATTACAGCCGTCTGAGTGTGATGCTGCAGTGGCGCTACGCCATGGAAAACGTGCTGTTTGTGCCGCCGGAGAGTTTCGTGCCCCCGCCCCGCGTGGACAGCGCGGTGGTGCGTATGGTGCCGCTGGCGCAGCCGCCCGTGGTCGATACCGCGTTGCTCAGTGAGCTGGTGCAGGTGGCGTTCAGCCAGCGCCGCAAAATTATGCGCCACACCCTGGGCAAATGGCTTGAAACCAAAGGCTTTTCAGGGGTGTTTGATGTGCAGCGCCGGGCTGAAGAGGTGCCGGTGGCTGAATATGTGGCTTTGGCCCAGGCGATTGCGCGCTGAAGGACCCGTGCTGCCCTATCATTGTGTGCCACGCTCCTGCGGGGTGGATCAAAGCAAGTGTGAGGTGGAGACATGAAAAGACAATTCATTCGACGGTTGGCTGCCGGTGTCGTGGCCATGGGTCTTGGTGCCATGCCAGGTTTAGGACAAGCACAGCAGACGACGTACAACTTTTCTCCGGTGAACCAGTGGGACATCAAGCTCACCGCGGCGTACTGGAACCCCATCATCAACTACGTGTCCGAGAAAAGCGGCGTCAAACTCAACCTGAAGATTGGCCGCACCTCGGCAGACACCACCAGCTATGTGCTGGCCAACGAAGTGGAGTTTGTCTTTAGCAACCACCTGTTCAGCCCCGAACGCGAGCAGCTGGGTTGGAAGGTGTTTGCGCGGCGCAATACGCCCACGCTGCAGGGGCAGATCGTGGTTCCCGCCGATTCCAGCGTCGTGGATATAGCGCAGCTCAAGGGCCAGGAGGTCGCTTTTGCCGGGCCAGAGGCGTTCATCATTTACAAGGTTCCCTACGCCTATTTGTTGTCCAAAAACGTGGACGTCAAGGTCGTGTTCGCGGGTAACCAGAATGCCGCTTTTGCCCAGCTGTTTAGCGGCAAGGTCGCGGCAGCGGGTGGCAACTCTCAGTTGGTCGAGAGTTACAGCCGCCGGGAAGGTAAAAAATTTCGGGTGCTGTGGAGCTCCGAACCGTTTCAGGATCTGGCCCTGATGGCCTCGGGCAAAGTGCCCGAGAAAGACATCAAGGCCGTTGCAGCGGCTTTTATCGCCATGTCCAAAGACCCCAAAGGCCAGGAAATTTTGCACCAGGCGTCTAAAGAAGTGGGCTTGCCCAATGATGCCTATTTCATCGCTGCGTCTGGTTCAGACTATGCGGCCTATCGCCGGTTCTACCAGTCGGCACCCGCAACACTTCATTAGGGTCACGGATGCCTGTGTTGCAGCGCCTGTTGCCCCGCTCGTTGGTGGGGCGAATTTTTTCACTCTACCTGGCCACGCTGTTGCTGTTTGTCTGGACCGGCCTGGCCCTGTTTTACCAGTACCAGTTTATTCAGCAAATTGAAGACGCACTGCTCTCGGGCGAGCGGATGATGAACGTCGCCGCGCAGTCCGTGGGCGACAGCGCGGTGATTGGCGATTACGACACCATTACCAAGACCCTGGAGCGGGCCATCAACCGGTCCAACTTTTCGCAGGCCCAGTTCATTGACACCAAGGGCGGCGTACTGTCTGCGACGAACCCCGTCCATCCTGCGCTGGTCGCCCCGCAATGGCTCATTACCAAAGTGCAAGAGCAGCTTTTTGACGTCAACCACAACATCGTGATTGGCGGCAAAGACTATGGGGTGTTGCGGCTCAAATTCGCCGATGCAGAAATTGCCAGTGATCTGTGGCAGGTGGCGCTATACGCCCTGTACCTGTCGATGGGTGCCTTGGTGGTGGGGGTTGTGTGTATCTGGATACCGCTCAAACGCTGGCTGGGCAACTTTGACCGAGTGCGCGCGTGTGAGGCCGATGTGCTCTCCGGCGCAATGGACATCAATGACCTGCTCGACCGTGATGCGCCTGTCGAAATCCGCCACACCTTTGACATTCTCAGCCGTGCCGCCGGTCGCCTTACGGCCCAGCGCGAAGAGGCTTCGGTCACGCTCAATGCCATTAGCGACGGGGTGATCACCACCGATGCCCATTACCGGCTGGTGTATTGCAACCCGGCGGCAGAGCAAATGCTGGGTCGGGTGGGTCAGGTACTGACCGGGCAGGATGCCAAAGCTTTGTTGCCCATGGCATTTCGGGACGATGGCGATCCCATGGACTGGAAAGTTCGCCGACTTGAAGTAACCGCACCGAATGGCACGCATGCCATTTGGGACACCACGCTCTCCACCATTTACTCTGCCAGCCACGCGGTGGTAGGCCATGTGCTCGCCTTCCGCGATGTGACGCAGCAGCACGCATTGGACCAGCAACTGCGCAGCGAGCTGCAGATGCGCCAGCGTGCGCTGGAGTCTTTACGCCGGGTACTAGGCACGTTTCAGTCGGGTCAAGGTGAGGCCAACACGCCACTGCAGGCAGACGACCTGGATGCATTGTCCAACCGGGTAGTGGCCCTAATGCACGAGCGTGAGTTGAGCCGCCGTGCGCTGGACAACCAAAAATTCGCGCTGGACCAGCACGCCATTGTCAGCATCACGGACTTGCAAGGCAACATTACCTACGCCAACGATCGATTTTGCGAAATCAGCGGCTACGCACGCGAAGATCTGCTCGGGGCCAACCACCGCGTGGTGAACTCCGGTTTTCACGCTGCCAGCGTGTACGCAGGCCTGTGGCAATCGATTTCACAGGGGAAGGTTTGGCACGGAGAAATTTGCAACCGCAAAAAAACCGGCGACTTGTATTGGGTCGATGCCACCATCGTGCCCCTGATGGGGGTGGACGGTCTGCCCGAGCAGTACATTGGTATTCGCACCGATATTACGGTGCGCAAAACCTTTGAGACCAAACTCGCCGAGCAGCTGCGCTTTGTAGAGGTCTTGCTGGAGGCCACACCCACCGCCATTTATCTCAAGGACACGGAAGGCCGTTATTTGCGCTTTAACAAAGCGTTCGAGACGCTGTTTGGTATTGAACGCGAGGCCTGGATCGGCAAGTCGGTGTTTGATCTGGTAAGTGGCGACGCGGCGCAGATGATGCACGATAAGGATCAAGAGCTGTTCCACAGCGGCAGAATCCAGAGCTACGAGGCGGCGTTCACCCAACGCAAGACCGGACAGGCGCGTGAGGGCCTGTACTGGAAGGCACCGCTGACCGATGCGCAGGGCAAAATCACGGCGCTGGTGGGCACCATCCTCGACATCACCGAGAAAAATCGTTTTGAGCAGGAGCTGCGCCTGGCCAAGCGCAACGCCGAGGCGGCTAACCAGGCCAAGAGCGATTTCCTCGCCAATATGAGCCATGAAATCCGTACCCCCATGAATGGGGTGATTGGCATGACCGACCTGGCGCTGGGCACCGATCTGGACACGACGCAGCGTGAGTACCTGTCGATCGTGCGCAACTCGGCCCAGTCGTTGATGGTCATCCTGAATGACATCCTCGATTTCTCCAAAATTGAAGCCGGCAAACTCAATATCGAATCGGTGGAGTTTCCGCTGGGAGACTGGATTGCCGAGTCCCTCAAAACTCTGGTGGCGCGGGCGAGCAGCAAGCAGCTGGAGTTGGGCAGCACATTGGCCGCCGATTTGCCACAGAAGGTGCTTGGCGACCCGGTGCGCATACGCCAGGTGTTGACCAACCTGTGCGACAACGCCATCAAATTCACCAGCGAAGGCGGCGTCTTTGTGGGTGTGCAGTCTGCAGCGGCAGGCGATGGGCAGGTGGAGCTCCAGTTCTCGGTGCGTGACACCGGCATCGGCATTCCACCGGACAAACAAAAAGGAATATTCGAAGCCTTCACGCAGGCAGATGCTTCCACCACCCGGCAATTTGGTGGAACGGGTCTGGGCCTGACCATTTGTGCACGGTTGGTGGAGCTGATGGGCGGACGCATCTGGGTGGAGAGCGTGGACAACCAAGGCAGCACCTTTCACTTCACGGTGCGCGTGCAGACCGCAAGCGTACCCAAGCCGGTCGTTGTGGCAGCGCCACTAGCAGCGCCCACGCCGGTCAAAGCCATGCAGGTCTTGCTGGTGGAGGACCACCCAATCAACCAGGTGCTGGCCACCACCCTGCTCAAGAAATGGGGCCACACCGTGGCACTGGCCAAGAATGGCCAAGAAGGCGTGGACATGTTCCCTACCCAACCGTGGGACCTGGTGCTGATGGACATGCAGATGCCGGTGATGGGTGGACTGGACGCGACCCGCCTGATTCGGTCCGGGGAGGCTGCGGGCCAACGCACCCCCATCGTCGCCATGACGGCCAATGCCATGGCGTCGGATCGGCAGGCTTGTCTGGACGCGGGCATGGACGACCATCTGGCCAAACCCTTTAACGCCAAAGATTTGCAGGCGATTCTGGCGCACTACGCACAGACGTAAAAAAGCCCGTCACGCGAACGGGCTTTTTAATCGACGCTTGCGGACTCAGGCTGCGGCCAGCCAGTACCCTGCGTTGAATGGGCTGCTCATGCGCAGCGCAAAGGGAGTCACATCCAACAATTTGTCGGTGGGCATTTTTTCGCCCGCGTCGGTCGTCAGATCGATTCCGGTCACACCGACGGTGCTGGTGGAATCGCTGTTTGCCTCGTTAGCCCGTTCTGCTTGGCTGGTGGATGCAGAACGGGCTACAGAAAAGAATAGAAGCATCGGAACGGTATCTTCCGGTCTCCCCAGTAGTCTGCCGTGTCGCGGAAGATGTCGAGCAACTGCTCGCGCGCTTCCTTGTCAAACTTGGCGTTGGCAGGAATGTGTTCCAGCACGACGATAAAGCCAGGCTGTGGGCCCGACTTGTGCACCGGGTCGGTCAGGCTGTCGTACAAGGCGTCAAAATTTTTGCCGCCTTGGGTTGCCAGCATGAACTGCTGACCAATCAGGTCCAGCACATCCTGCTTGGACTGTGCATTGGCCAGATTCGCGTACAGGAAGTGGTGCCCCAAACCTTGGGCAGCTTCCTGCAACTCTTGCACCCTGAAGGCGCGTATCGACTGAACGATATTGTTTCTGACGGTTCGAAGTGGCGTATCCATCCCCGATTCTCTTTCTTTAAGTACAAAATTCAGTTCAGGGCACGATCTTGCGAAAACTCGCATAGTGATCGGCCGTGTAATAACAGGCATCTGGCGTTGTGACGGCACCGCCGCACACAATTCGCCGGGTACCCCGGTCTCGCGAACCGGGGGATTTAACGGTGTATTCATGGTAGTAGCCACGTTTTGCAGACGGAAGCATGCGTTCCCGGTTGCCAAACACGACGCCGTCCTTATCGAACGGAAAGGGCCCGCCTTGCTGAATGCGCTGGTAGGTGTCGCGACCCTGTGGAGGAAGCTGATCCACCGTCACGGAGGCATCACCCGATGGCTGGGCCATCTGCTTTGCCATCACGCCGCTCCATGCCAGCGAGGCAAGAACAACCAAGCTGGTGAGCGCTAACTTAACTACGCTCTTTTGCACAGCTACACCCTTTTGCTACTACGGGTAAACCCCGAAAAACCAAGGCTGTAGTGTCGCGTATCCCGATCGAAAAAGCAAGGCCTTGCCCAAACTTTGGGCAAGGTTATTCCCTTGAATTAACTAGGGAGTGTGTACTAACTCTTGTGAAAAACGTTAACGGGTAGCGTTGGCGTCGGCCACAGTGAGTGCGGTCATATTTACAATTCGACGCACTGTCGTGCTGGCCGTCAGCACATGCACCGGTTTGGCCGCGCCCAGCAGTACGGGGCCAATGGCAATGTTGCCTCCCGCTGCGGTTTTGAGCAGGTTGTAGGCAATATTGGCCGCATCGATGTTGGGCAACACCAGCAAATTGGCGTCGCCATGCAGGCTGCTACCGGGCATCAAGGCCTTGCGTGCAGCACCGTCTAGGGCCACGTCGCCGTGCATTTCACCGTCGACTTCGAGCCACGGGGCCTGTTCTTTGAGCAATGCCAGGGTGTCGCGCATTTTGATGGCGCTGGGTTCGTTGCTGCTGCCAAAGTTGGAATGCGAGAGCAGCGCGACCTTGGGCTTGATGCCAAAACGCATCATTTCTTCGGCGGCCATCACCGTGATTTCGCACAACTCCACCGCGGTAGGGTCGTAGTTGACGTGGGTGTCCACCAGGAAAACCTGGCGGCCCGGCAGCATCAGGCCGTTCATGCAGGCGTAAATTTGCACGTCCTGGGGGGTGCTGGGGCTGCCGCCCTGGCGCTTGCCAATGACCTGATCGATGTACTGCAGGTGCAACGCGGTGCTGCCCCAGGTGCCGCAAATCATGCCGTCCACATCGCCCTTGTGCAGCAGCATGGCCCCAATCAGGGACAGGCGGCGGCGCATTTCGATCTTCGCCATGGGGACGGTCACGCCTTTGCGCGCTGTCATCTGGTGGTACGTCTGCCAAAAATCGCGGTAACGGTGGTCATTTTCGACATTAACGACGTTGTAGTCGCGGCCTTCTTCAAGGCGCAGGCCGAATTTTTCGATCCGTTCGGCAATCACCGAAGGGCGACCAATCAAGGTCGGGAACGCCAAGTGTTCGTCCACCACAATTTGTGCAGCGCGCAGCACGCGCTCGTCTTCGCCCTCGGCATAGGCCACGCGTTTTTTGAGCGCGTTTTTGGCCGCGGTGAAAATGGGTTTCATCACGGTGCCCGAGGCGTAGACGAAGCTTTGCAGGCGTTCGCGGTAGGCATCCATGTCGGCAATGGGGCGCAGGGCCACGCCGCTGTCGGCCGCGGCTTGGGCTACGGCCGGGGCGATTTTCATCATCAGGCGCGGATCGAACGGCTTGGGGATCAGGTATTCGGGGCCAAACGCCAGCTGCTCGCCCACATAGGCTGCGGCCACCACTTCGCTTTGCTCGGCCTGGGCCAGCTCGGCAATGGCGTGCACTGCGGCAATTTCCATTTCCAGTGTGATGGTGGACGCACCTGCGTCCAGCGCACCGCGAAAGATGTAGGGGAAGCACAGGACGTTGTTAACCTGGTTCGGGTAGTCGGTGCGGCCGGTGGCCATGATGGCGTCGTCGCGCACCGCTTTGACTTCTTCGGGCAGGATTTCGGGCGTCGGGTTGGCCAAAGCGAACACCAGCGGCCGGGGAGCCATGCTCTTGACCATGTCGGCCTTGAGCACTCCACCGGCGGACAGGCCCAGGAAAATGTCGGCACCGACGATGACTTCGCGCAGCGTGCGGGCGTCGGTTTTTTGGGCATAGACAATCTTGTCTTCGTCCATCAGTTCGGTCCGGCCTTCGTAGACCACACCGGCCAGGTCGGTGACATAAATGTTTTCGCGGGGAATGCCCAGCTTGACCAGCAAACCCAGGCAGGCCAGGGCCGCAGCGCCTGCTCCGGAGGTCACCAGTTTGACTTTTTTGGGGTCTTTGTTGGCGACTTTGAGACCGTTCAAAATGGCCGCACCCACGCAAATGGCGGTGCCATGTTGGTCGTCATGGAAGACCGGAATCTTCATGCGCTCGCGCAGCTTGCGTTCCACATAAAAGCAGTCGGGCGCCTTGATGTCTTCGAGGTTGATGCCGCCGAAGGTGGGTTCTAGCGAGGCAATGATGTCGACCAGTTTGTCGAGGTCGTGCTTTTCATCAATTTCCAGATCGAACACGTCGATGCCAGCAAACTTCTTGAACAGCACGCCCTTGCCTTCCATCACCGGCTTGGAAGCCAGTGGGCCAATGTCACCCAGGCCCAGAACGGCGGTGCCGTTGGTGATGACCGCAACCAGGTTGCCGCGGCTGGTGTACTTGAAGGCGTTGTTGGGGTCTTTGACGATCTCTTCGCAGGGCGCAGCCACGCCGGGCGAGTAGGCCAGCGCCAGGTCGTGCTGGTTGATCAGCTGCTTGGTGGCCGCGATGGCCACTTTGCCGGGGGTGGGGAACTCGTGGTATTCCAGGGCCGCCTGGCGCAGCTGGGCCTTTTTTTCGGCCGAATTGGAGACGGGGGTGAAGGGGGGCGAATCTTGCATGGGGCATCCTCAGCTGAGGGCTTGTGCGGGGTCGCAGCCGCCCTACTCTTGGTTGGGCTTTGGATTGTAGACCTCGCATCTACGCCATGGTTTGTGGAAAGCCACAGTTTCATGCATAGCTGGTATGACTTGATGCCGGGCCTCTTCAGCCCTTTCCTAGACCAGCGTGGTTTTTGCCAATTCCATGCGGCGTGCCGTTTGCGCACCGGTCAAGACAAAGCCGCGCTGTGCGCCGTCAGCGTCCATAAACCGCCACACCCCCAGCTCGGCGTCGGCAACCCATTGGCCTCGCAACGCCGGGTGCGCGGCCGCCACCACGATGGGTAGCGCAGGCGTTTTGATGGACACCGGCATCAGCGGGAAGACCACTTCGGTGGACTTGCCCGCCAGGGTGGCGGCCAATGCTCTGGCGGCGTTCATGATGGGCATGACATAGGGCAGCGTGCGTGCGCCCGCCGAGGCGTATTGCGCGCAGTCGCCCAGGGCGTAGACGTCAGCGGACGAGGTTTGCAGGTGTGTGTTGACCACCACGCCGCGCTCGCAGGCGATACCAGCAGCGGCGGCCAGCGCCGTGTCGGCACGCAGGCCAATGGCGCTGAGCACCGCGTCGGCTTGCACGGTTACGCCATCGGACAGGGTGACTTGCAGACCCTGGTCGGGTGCAGCTGCATCGTTCACGGCCTGCACGGTGGCACCCAAGTGCCATTGCACGCCCAGCGCGGCCAGGGCTTGGGTGAGCTGATCAGACGCTGCACCGGGCAGGAGCAGCGCCAGCGGCTTTGCGGCTGGGTCGGCGACGTGCACCCGGTGGCCCGCGTGCGTCAGGTCGTTGGCAAACTCGCAGCCGATCAGTCCCGCGCCCATGATGACGATGGTTCTGCTATTGTTTTGAGAGCTGTCTGCGCTTATTCCACGGGGGCTTAAGGCCAAATGGAACATTTTAAAGTCGTCCAGCGAGTTGACCGACAGCACCCGCGCAGCGGCATCGCCCTGCACCGGCACGCGGATGGGCTGGGCTCCGGTGGCTAGTACCAGTTGGCGGTAGGGCAGTGTTTGCACCACGCCGTGGGAGGTGGTGGTGAGGGTGTGCGCTGCTGGGTCAATCGCTGTCACCTGCGTGTGCGCCAGGAGGGTGACGTTCAGCGTCTCCACCATCTTGGCGGCCGGGGTGTTGACCAGCTGCTCGGGGCTGCGCTTTTGGGCGTAGGCGTTGGAGAGCGTGGGCTTGGCGTAAAAGTCGCCGCTGTCCGCCGTGACCAGCACCACGGGCGTGGTGGCGTCCAACTTGCGAAACTCGCGAACCGTGGTCCAGCCCGCCAGTCCGGCCCCAATGATGATGACGGGATGGGTCATGGTTTAGATTTCCACTGACTCGAAGTCAGCCTTGGCGACGCCGCAGTCGGGGCATTCCCAGCTGGCAGGCACGTCGGCCCATGCGGTGCCGGGTGCAATGCCGTCTTCAGGGCGGCCGGCGGCCTCGTCGTACACAAAGCCACAAACGATGCAGATAAAGGTTTTCATGGTGTTTCTTTCAAAGAATAATGGTTAAATCAGTCGCTAGCCCCCGCGCCTATTGCGCGAGTAGCTATTAAAAACATAGCAATTTAAGGGCAATTCAACCCGTGACTTTAGCCAATTGCGCTTTGTAGTGGTTGGCGTGGCGCTCTTCAACACGGGCCAGCGCAGCAAAACGCTTCTGGGCTTTTTCCAGCGTGGCCCTGAATTGTGCCGCGTGCACCTTGCTCTCTTCTATCTGCTCGTCCATCTCGGCCACCGCGGCGGCATGGCCCTCGGCTTCGGCAGTGGCGCGAAAGCCCGGGTACATCTCGGTGTACTCGTAGGTTTCGCCGTCAATGGCGATTTGCAACGCCTTGGCTGGTGTCATGCTGGCCTTGGGGTAGAGCAGGTCGAGGTGGCCAAAGGCGTGCATCACTTCCTGGTCAGCGGTTTCTTCGAAGGTGCGGGCCGTGTCTTCATCGCCCATCTCGCGGGCCAATTTGGCAAAGTAGCGGTACTTGATATGCGCCATCGATTCGCCAGCGAACGCGGCTTCGAGGTTGGCGAGGGTCTTGATTTCGGGGCGTTGGTGCGTGGTCATGGTTAGCTCCTGGTGGTTGGTGTGTGAATGGTAGGGCGTGAATATAGAAATGACCAATCGAAAATATCTAAACCATTGATAGTTGCTATCAAACGGGCTCGCCACACGGTGTGCACCATGCACGGGGGTGGCGCTTGTATCATTCCCAGCAGAATGACTACGAGGGAGAGTGCCATGCATCAGCTTATCGTTTTCGCCGCGGCGGCGTGCAACCGCCGGCTGGCCGGTGTGGCCGTGGTTTTGCTGGGCGCACTTTTCGGCACGCCCGCGCCCGCCCAGAAAAAAGTACCTTCCGCAGAAGTGAGCGTCACGACGGGCACGGACCCGTGCAAGGCCGAGGTGCTCAAGTTTGAAGAAACCATCGCGTTTATTCGCCAATCTCAGGGCAACCAAGCCGCTGAGGACCTGAAAAAACGGCTGATTCCACCGGAGGTAGAAGCCAAACTTTTGGCGACCGAAGGCTATTGCGGCTTGGCCAAACACATCCGTGAAAAAAAGCTCAATCGCTAGCGCGGCGAGCTAGGGCGGCGCGTTAGGGCAGCAGCCCCTGGCCCAGGCCTGCCAAGGTGGCCAGGCCCAGCAGGGCAAAGATGCCTGCCGCAATGGAGTGCACCAGCTTCATGGGAATCTTGGCGGCAAAGCGGTCGCCCACAAACACGGCGGGCACATCGGCAATCAGCATGCCCAGCGTGGTGCCGATCACCACCACCACTGGATTCGAAAACTTGGCTGCCAAGGCGACCGTGGCAATCTGGGTTTTGTCGCCCATCTCGGCCAGAAAAAAGGTGATCAGCGTGGCGCCAAACACGCCCAGATGTTTGGCCACCTGGGTTTCTTCGTCTTCAATTTTGTCGGGGATCAGTGTCCAGATCGCCATGGCAATGAAGGACGCGCCCAGCACCCAGCGCAGTGTCTCGCCGCTGATGGCGCTGGTGATCCAGGCACCCAGCGCACCGGCCAGGCCGTGGTTGACCAGGGTGGCGCACAGAATGCCGGCAATGATGGGCAGCGGTTTCTTGAAGCGGGCCGCCAGAATAAAAGCCAGCAGTTGCGTCTTGTCGCCGATTTCGGCCAAGGCAACCACGCCGGTGGAGATGAGTAAAGCTTCCATGGGGTCGTGAGGCAGATCGTGTAGGCAGGGAAGGCGCGATTCTAGTCCGCACACCTTCGCTTTCACTTCTGCAGGCCGTGCCGCTCCATCCGGTAGCGCAGGGTGTCGCGGCTGATGTCGAGCTTGCGAGCCGCCTGCGTGACGTTCCAGTTGCAGGC
>JBEEJM010000342.1:0-4173 GCA_041169205.1 Pseudomonadota bacterium
ACTTGAATTCCTTCAAGTTATCCACAACTTAACAAACATAGCCAAACAGCCCGATCACCGCGCTGCTTGATACAAACAAACATCAAATCTAGGAGTTAAAAATGGGAAGAATCATCGGTATTGACTTAGGAACCACCAACAGTTGCGTGTCCGTCATCGAAGGCAACGTGCCTAAAGTGATCGAAAACGCCGAAGGCGCGCGCACCACACCGTCTATTGTGGCTTACTTAGCCGACGGCGAAGTGCTGGTTGGCGCATCCGCCAAGCGCCAAGCTGTTACTAACCCAAAGAACACCTTGTACGCGGTGAAGCGCCTGATTGGCCGCAAGTTCACTGAAAAAGAAGTGCAAAAAGACATCTCCCTGATGCCATACAAAATCGTTGCAGCCGACAACGGCGACGCATGGGTCGAAGCCCAAGGCAAAGCCATCTCTGCCCAGCAAGTCAGCGCCGACATTTTGCGCAAGATGAAGAAAACCGCTGAAGATTACCTCGGCGAAGCGGTCACTGAAGCCGTTATTACTGTGCCAGCCTACTTCAACGATGCACAACGCCAAGCCACCAAAGACGCGGGCCGTATTGCGGGTTTGGACGTCAAACGTATCATCAACGAACCTACCGCTGCCGCTTTGGCGTTTGGTATGGACAAAATGGAAAAAGGCGATCGCAAGATTGCGGTGTATGACTTGGGTGGCGGTACGTTTGACGTGTCCATCATCGAAATTGCCGACGTTGACGGCGAAAAGCAATTCGAAGTGCTGTCCACCAATGGCGACACCTTCTTGGGTGGTGAAGATTTTGACCAACGCATCATCGAGTTCATCATTGCCGAGTTCAAGAAAGAGCAAGGCGTTGATTTGTCTAAAGACGTGCTGGCCTTGCAGCGCCTCAAAGAAGCCGCTGAAAAAGCGAAAATCGAGCTGTCTAGCAGCGCACAAACCGACATCAACCTGCCTTACATCACGGCAGATGCCACAGGTCCGAAACACCTGAACATCAAGATGACGCGCACCAAGCTGGAGCAGTTGGTGGAAGAGCTGATCGAGCGCACGATTGCGCCATGCCGCACTGCTATCAAAGACTCGGGCATCAGCGTGTCTGACATCCATGACGTGATTTTGGTCGGTGGTATGACCCGCATGCCAAAAGTGCAAGAGAAGGTCAAAGAATTCTTCGGCAAAGAGCCACGCAAAGACGTGAACCCCGACGAAGCCGTGGCCGTGGGCGCTGCGATTCAAGGCCAGGTGCTGGGTGGCGAACGTAAAGACGTGTTGCTGTTGGACGTGACACCGTTGTCCTTGGGTATTGAAACCCTGGGTGGTGTGATGACCAAGATGATCACCAAGAACACGACCATCCCAACCAAGTTTGCACAAACCTTCTCGACTGCGGACGACAACCAGCCCGCCGTGACGATCAAGGTGTTCCAGGGTGAACGTGAAATCGCTGCTGTGAACAAGATGCTGGGTGAGTTCAACCTCGAAGGCATTCCACCTGCAGCGCGCGGTACACCGCAAATTGAAGTGTCGTTTGACATTGACGCCAACGGCATCTTGCACGTGGGCGCCAAGGACAAAGGCACCGGCAAAGAGAACAAGATCACGATCAAGGCCAACTCAGGTCTGTCCGAAGCCGAGATCCAGCAAATGGTCAAGGATGCCGAACTCAATGCGGCCGACGACAAGAAGAAGCTGGAACTGGTGCAAGCCAAAAATGAAGCCGATGCCAATGTGCACAGCGTCAAGAAGAGCCTGACCGAGTACGGTGACAAGCTCGACGCTGGCGAAAAGGAAAAGATTGAAGCGGCCATCAAAGACTTGGAAGAGGCGTTGAAGTCTGACGACAAAGACAGCATCAAAGCCAAGAACGATGCGCTGCAGACCGCAAGCCAAAAGCTAGGCGAAAAAATGTACGCCGACATGCAGGCCAAACAAGCCGCTGAGGGCGGAGCCAGCGAAGGTACTCAGGACGATCACCAGCATGCACAGGCTTCCAAGCCTCAGGACGACAACGTGGTGGATGCCGAAGTGAAGGAAGTCAAAAAAGGCTGATCGTTGACGCGACGCACGCTTCTAAACCATGGCTAAACGAGACTATTACGAAATCCTGGGCGTTGCCAAAAACGCGTCCGAGGAAGACATCAAAAAAGCATATCGCAAACTCGCGATGAAGCACCACCCTGACCGAAATCAGGGGGATGCGTCCAAGGCGGCAGAAGAGAGATTCAAGGAAGGCAAAGAAGCCTACGAGATGCTCTCGGATGCCCAGAAACGAGCGGCCTACGACCAGTACGGCCACGCAGGCGTGGACCCCAACCGGGGCGGCGCTGGCGCAGAGGGCTATGGCGGTTTTGCCGAAGCCTTCGGCGATATTTTTGGTGACATGTTTGGCCAACAACGTGGCCGTGCCGGCGCTGGTGGCAGCCGCCAGGTCTACCGTGGTAGCGACCTCAGCTACGCCATGGAAGTGACGCTGGAAGAAGCGGCCCGCGGCAAAGATGCACAGATTCGCATCCCCAGTTGGGACAGCTGCGACTCCTGCAAAGGTAGCGGAGCCAAACCGGGTACCCAGGTGAAGACCTGTGGTACCTGCAGTGGTTCGGGTTCGGTGCAAATGCGCCAGGGCTTCTTCAGCGTGCAACAAACCTGCCCGACCTGCCGTGGCAATGGCAAGGTCATTCCCGAACCCTGCATTGCCTGCAGCGGTCAGGGCAAGATCAAACGCCAAAAAACACTGGAAGTCAAAATTCCCTCAGGCATTGACGGCGGCATGCGCATTCGCAGCGCAGGCAACGGCGAGCCAGGTACCAATGGCGGTCCTCCAGGCGACCTTTACATCGAAATTCGACTGCGCAAGCACGACATTTTTGAACGTGAAGGTGACGATATTCACTGCTCAGTACCCATCAGCATGGTCACCGCCGCATTGGGCGGAGAAATCGATGTGCCAACGCTCTCTGGCAAAGCTGCGATCGACATCCCCGAAGGCACCCAAACCGGCAAGCAGTTTCGTCTGCGCGGCAAGGGCATCAAGGGCGTGCGGGCCAGCTACCCCGGTGATCTGTACTGCCACATCACGGTGGAAACGCCAGTCAAACTCAGTGAGCACCAGCGGCGTTTGCTCAAAGAGTTGGATGAGTCCTTCAAGAAGGGGGGCAGCAAGCACTCTCCCTCGGGCGATACATGGACCGATCGGTTGAAAAGTTTTTTTAGCTGACACGGGTCAAGACACCGGCAGATAACAGCCCCAAAACATGCCGCCCGGTCTATAAACGACTGGGCGGCATTTTTACTGAGGAAACACCATGGGCGTCAACATTACCTTTTTGGGCGGATCCGACACGGTCACCGGTTCCAAGTATTTGGTGCGCCATGAAGGCCATAGCCTGCTGGTGGACTGTGGGCTATTTCAAGGCTTCAAACAATTGCGATTGCGTAACTGGTCGCCGCTGCCGATTGCACCCCACGAAGTCAACGCCGTGGTGCTGACGCACGCGCACTTGGACCATAGTGGTTACCTGCCGTTGCTAGTAAAGGAAGGTTTTGCAGGCCACGTGTATGCATCCGCCGGAACGCAAGACTTGTGCAAAATCTTGCTGCCTGACAGCGGCCATATTCAGGAAGAAGACGCGGCATTCGCCAACCGCCATGGCTTCTCCAAACACGCCCCAGCCTTGCCCCTCTACACCCGGCAAGACGCGCTGAACTGCCTGCCTCTCATTAAGAAAGTGGCGATGGGCGTCACCTTCCAGCCCATCAAAGGCTGGCGTGTCACGCTGACATCGGCGGGGCATATTTTGGGCGCATGCAGCGTACTCCTGGAAGTTGCGGGCCGCCGGATTTTATTTTCTGGCGATCTGGGCCGTCCCGATGACTCACTGATGAATCCACCCGACCCTGCACCCGCCGCTGACACGGTGTTGATCGAGTCCACCTACGGCGACCGCACGCACCCCCAAGACACGCTTCTGGCAGAACTGGCACCTGCATTGCAGCGGCTCGTCCAGCGACGTGGCATTGCGGTGGTGCCGGTGTTTGCCGTCGGGCGTGCGCAGGCAATTTTGCATGCCATCACCCAACTCAAGGAACGCGGGGATATTCCTCACACGCTGAACGTCTACCTGGACAGCCCCATGGCCGTGCACACCACCCAGCTGTTTGAACAGCACCTTGG
>JBEEJM010000343.1:0-6174 GCA_041169205.1 Pseudomonadota bacterium
TTCGCCATGGGTTCGAGCAACGAAAATTCAGCCATCGCACCCGTAGGCTGTGACACGGTGACACCGGTTCGCAACCCCTGGAATACCGAGCGCGTCCCCGGCGGCTCATCAGGCGGCAGCGCCGCAGCCGTAGCCGCACGCCTGACACCCGCCGCCACAGGCACCGACACCGGCGGATCGATTCGCCAACCGGCCGCATTTTGTGGCATTACCGGCATCAAACCCACCTACGGACGCGCGTCGCGCTACGGCATGGTGGCATTCGCCTCCAGCCTAGACCAGGCAGGCCCCATGGCCCGCAGTGCACAAGATTGCGCCTTGCTGCTGTCCAGCCTGTGTGGCCCCGACCTGGACCGCGACTCCACCTCGCTGGACATGCCGGCAGAAGACTACTCACACCACCTGAACGACTCCATCGAAGGCTTGCGCATAGGTGTGCCGCAAGAGTTTTTTGGCGAAGGTCTGTCAGATGATGTGCGTGCCAGTGTGGAGGCTGCCCTCAAGCAATACGAGCGGTTGGGCGCAAAACTGGTGCCCATTACTTTGCCACGCACCGAACTGTCTATTCCGGTGTACTACGTCATTGCGCCTGCTGAAGCGTCCAGCAACCTGAGCCGCTTTGACGGTGTCAAATTTGGCCACCGCGCCAAGAACTACACCGACCTCGCCGACATGTACAAAAAGACCCGCTCGGAAGGGTTTGGTGACGAGGCCAAACGTCGCATCATGATTGGTGCCTACGTGCTGTCACATGGCTACTACGACGCCTACTACCTGCAGGCACAAAAAATCCGCCGCATGATTGCAGACGACTTTCAGAATGCCTTCCAGCAATGCGATGTGATCGCTGGCCCCGTGGCCCCTACCGTGGCCTGGAAACTGGGCGAAAAATCCAATGACCCGGTGGCCAACTACCTGGCCGACATCTTCACACTACCCGCCTCGCTGGCGGGCCTGCCCGGCATGAGCATTCCGGTGGGCTTTGCGCAAGCCGCGCAAGACAAAGGCATGCCTGTTGGCATGCAACTCATCGGCAATTATTTCGGCGAAGCGCGCTTGCTCAATGCAGCACACCGTTTCCAACAAGCCACCGATTGGCACACACACACGCCGGAGGGCTTCTGAAATGAGCGCGATCGTGAACACATTTGAAGCACAACAACAGGGCCGCCCGACCGGCCCGCTCGTGGGCGGCTATGAAGTCATCATCGGCTTCGAAACGCACGCCCAGCTGTCAACCGCGAGCAAGATCTTCAGCCGCGCTTCTACGGCCTTCGGTGCCGAACCCAACACGCAGGCCTGCGCAGTGGATTTGGCCCTGCCCGGCACGCTTCCGGTGATGAACAAAGGCGCTGTCGAACGCGCCATCGAGTTCGGTCTGGCTGTTGGCAGCACCATAGCGCCGCGCAGCATTTTTGCCCGCAAAAATTACTTCTATCCCGACCTGCCCAAGGGCTACCAGATCAGCCAGTTTGAGATCCCGGTGGTGCAAGGTGGTGCCGTTGAATTTTTCATGCCCGAAGTGAAGGGCATGGCCGAGAAAAAATCGGTGCGTTTGGTGCGAGCGCATCTGGAAGAAGATGCGGGTAAGTCGTTGCACGAAGACGCGTCACTCGGAGGTGGGGGCCAAAGCGGCATAGACCTGAACCGCGCGGGCACGCCCTTGCTGGAAATCGTGACCGAACCCGATATGCGGTCCAGCGCCGAGGCGGTAGCCTATGCCAAAGAACTGCACAAGATCGTGACCTGGATTGGCATTTGTGACGGCAATATGCAAGAGGGCTCTTTCCGCTGCGACGCCAATGTGTCGGTGCGCAAGCCTGGAGACCCGCTGGGAACACGGCGCGAGATCAAGAACCTGAACAGCTTCAAGTTCATGCAGCAAGCCATCGACTTCGAAGTGCGCTGGCAGATTGAAGAAATTGAAGATGGCCGCGCCATTCAACAAGCGACCGTGCTGTTCAACCCCGACACCGGCGAAACCCGCGCCATGCGCACCAAGGAAGACGCTGCAGACTACCGATATTTTCCCGACCCGGACTTGCCGCCGCTATGCATTTCGGAGCAGTGGGTGCAGGATGTACGCGGGCAAATGGCCGAATTGCCACGTGTGATGGCGCAGCGCTTTGCCACAGACTATGGCTTGAGCGAGTACGACGCGACGCAACTTACGCAAAGCCAAGCACTTGCTAAGTATTTCGAAGCCGCAGCACAGATTAGTGGCCAGGCAAAACTAGCTGCGAACTGGGTGCTAGGAGAGGTCTCGGCATTCATCAACAAACAAGGCCTAGCAATTGACGATATCGAGGTACCGAATCCTGTGGCTCTAGGAGAGGTCATTAAGCGGGTTGCAAGCGGCGAAATCAATGGTGGTGGTGCAAAGACAGCATTCCAGCAACTGTGTACACAGCGGCACACCGACATTGCTGATCTGGCGGCATATATCGACAAAATTATTCAAGACCACGACCTCAAACAGATGAACGACACCGGCGCGCTGGAAGCCATCGTTGATGAAGTGATCACCGCCAACGCCAAGAACGTCACTGAGTTCAAAGCTGGCAACGAGAAGGCGCTCAACGCGCTAGTAGGTCAGATCATGAAGGCCAGCAAGGGCAAGGCCAATCCGCAACAAGTCAACGACCTGCTGCGGGCCAAATTGGCTATCTAGAAATGGTGGTCCAGAGCTGGCGCAGGCGCGACAGCTCGTCATCAAAGCGCGCATTGATGCGGCGAATCTCAGACTCCTGTTCGGTGATAAAGCGCTTTTGCACTGCCTGACTTTGCGCGCTTTCTTCCACCTGACGGCGCAAGTATGCAGGCGCCTTGGTGGGGTCTTTTTTATAGAACTCCATCTCATCGTCCAACAACTTGCGCTGGCGAATCAATTCATCCAAGCGCGTGCTGGCGGCCTTGATCACCACCGTGACCTGACTCAACGCTTCTTCGCGTTCCTGGTCATGGACCGCCTTGGTCGGGTAGCGCATCAGCAGCGCCCGGTCACGGCGCTTCTCTTCTGCCGTACGGCCTTTTTCTTCGGCATCACGGCGGTCACGCTGCTCTTGCTCGGCTTTTTCCTGTGCGGTTAATGTCGGGCCGACTTTGGTCTTGACCGTGCCGCTGGGGTTGAGCACTTTTTGTTCGCGGTCCGTGCATTCGGGGATAGGACGGTCGGAGGTGAGCTTGCGCCCCTTGGCATCGACGCAGGTGTAGACACCTGGAATGACCGGTCCGGTTTGGGCCCAACTTGCGCCAAGACAACCGCCTGCCAACAGCAAGGCTGCCAGAGGCTTCCATTTCTTCATTTTCATGCTCACCCTTCATCCACTCCATAACGTTCTCGGTAGGCCAATACCCGCAGATGGTCATCTGCGGAGGCTCCACTGCTGCGCTTTGCCAGATAGTGCATCAAATCACCGAGCTTCGCAATGGCGCAGACCTGCAAGCCCAGCTGGTTCTTAACGTATTGGACGGCGCTGTAGGGGACATCCTGGCCGTTTTCGGTGGCTTTTTCTTGCCGGTCCAGTGCAATGCACACGGCGTGGGGCGTAGCCCCAGCCGCTTTAATGATGGCGATGGACTCGCGCGCTGCGGTGCCGGCCGACATCACGTCGTCGACGATCAGCACCCGCCCTTGCAAAGGTGCGCCCACCAGGGTTCCGCCTTCGCCATGGTCTTTGGCTTCTTTGCGGTTGTAGGCGAATGGAACGTTGCGCCCGCGCCGGGCCAGCTCCACCGACAAAGCCGCACCCAGTGGAATACCCTTGTAGGCAGGGCCAAACACCATGTCGAACTCGATGCCGCTGTCCAGAATGCGCTGGGCATAGAATTCGGCCAAACGCCCCAGCTTGGCCCCGTCGTCAAACAGGCCCGCGTTGAAGAAATACGGGCTCATGCGACCCGCCTTGGTCTTAAATTCACCAAAGCGCAGCACCCCGCATTGCACTGCAAACTCCACGAACTCCTGGGCCAACACATCGTGTTTGGGGGCCTGCGAGGGGACTTGAACTGACATGGGGACATCCTTGTTTAAATTAACCAGCCTCAACCTCAATGGCATCCGCTCCGCCACCAGCAAAGGGCTTGTCGCCTGGCTCGAGAAGGCAAAGCCTGATTGTATTTGCGTGCAAGAGGTGAAGGCCCAGGCAGCCGACATGGCGGACAAGTTTGAAGTACTCGACGGCCTCAAAGGCTACTTCCAGTTTGCCGAGAAAAAGGGTTACTCGGGTGTGGGCGTCTATACCCGCCTGGAGCCTAGCGACGTGGTCATTGGCTTTGACGGCGACGAATTCGATGCCGAAGGCCGCTATGTGGAACTGCGCTTTGACACGCCCCACCGCAAGCACTCCATCATCAGCAGCTACTTTCCCAGTGGTTCGTCGGGCGAGGAGCGCCAGGAGGCCAAATTTCGATTTCTCGACAAAATGTACCCACACCTGCAGAAGCTCAAGGCGCAACGCGAGTTCATTCTGTGCGGCGACGTCAACATTGCCCACCAGGAGATCGATCTAAAAAACTGGAAAGGCAACAAGAAAAACTCCGGCTTTCTACCCGAAGAACGCGCCTGGATGAGCAAGCTATTGACCGAAGGCGGCATGGTCGACGTGTACCGCACCCTGGAGCCGACGGCCACCGACGATTGCTACACCTGGTGGAGCAATCGGGGGGAGGCCTATGCCAAAAACGTGGGTTGGCGACTGGACTACCACCTGGCAACCCCGGCCCTGGCAGCGGGTGCCAAGACCGTGCAGATCTACAAGGATGAGAAATTTTCGGACCACGCGCCCATCACGATTGGGTACGAATGGTGAGTTGTGGGCTGGCCGTTTACCGGTTGGTCTTTGCCGACTGAAGGGCTTTTTCGTACAAAGGCATAACGCGCGGCAAATTGGCCTCCAGCTCAGCGATGCGGGTGCTGCCCGACGGATGGGTCGACAACCACTGCGGTGGTGCGCCTTTACTGCTGGCACTCATTTTTTGCCACAGGGTGATGCCCGCGCGCGGATTAAACCCCGCGCGGGCTCCCAGCTCCAGCCCCACCAGATCGGCCTCGGTTTCGTCCTCTCGGCTGAACTCCAACGTCAGCAATTGGGCGCCGTAGTGCGTCACGGTCTGGCCCACTTGGCCCAGCCCCAGCAACTGGCTGAGCACATTGGCCCCGATGCCGGTGGCAGCGTTCTTGCCCATGCGCTCGCGGGCGTGCTCACGCAGTGCGTGGGCAATTTCGTGGCCCATCACCATGGCCACCTCGTCGTCGGTGAGTTTGAGCTTGTCCAGAATGCCGCTGTAAAAAGCAATCTTGCCGCCCGGCATACAAAACGCGTTGATCTGGCTGGAGCCAATCAGGTTGACCTCCCATTTCCAGTCGCGGGAGCGCGCGTTCCACTCGGGGGTGTGCGGAATGATGCGTTGGGCAATCGCGCGCAAGCGCTTGACCTGCGGATGGTCACGCGGGCCCAGCGCGTTTTTGCTGGCCGCTTGCTGCAAGAGCTGCGCGTATTCCTGCGCGGCGGATTGCTCCACGCCTTCGGCAGGCACCAGATTCGTAAACGCAGAGTTGCCTCCGACGTTCACGCCATCGCGTGCGTGGACCCTAGTCGCGGCCGTGGTGAACAGCAGGGCCATGGCTGCGAACGCCAGGCGCAACGTCAGAGGGTTTGTTTTCATGCCACGGTATTATTCCTGCATGTCTGCCCCCACACCCAGCCCCGCCACTACAACCCCAAAATTGACCTGGGCGCAGACCTTGAAGGTGTACTCCGAGCCTGCCTCTCTGCGCATGCTGTCGCTGGGGTTTTCTGCCGGTCTGCCACTGCTGCTGGTGTTTGGCACGCTGAGCTTCTGGCTGCGCGAAGCGGGTATTGACCGCACCACCATTGGTTTCTTGAGCTGGGTGGGCCTGGCCTACGGTTTCAAGTGGGTGTGGTCGCCGCTGGTGGACCGCATGCCGATTCCGCTGCTCACGCGGTTGCTGGGGCGCAGGCGCAGCTGGCTGATTGCCTCACAGGCGCTCATCATGGTGGCATTGGTGGTGATGGCCAGCACCGACCCCAAACTGGCCCTCGCCCCCGTGGTGTGGTGTGCCATCGCAGTGGCCTTTGGCTCGGCCACACAAGACATTGCACTGGATGCGTTTCGCATCGAGTCCGCCGACACCCAGCACCAGGCCGCGCT
>JBEEJM010000344.1:0-2593 GCA_041169205.1 Pseudomonadota bacterium
CCCGGCACGTGGCCGACCACCCGGGCCTCGGCATCTTCAAAGGGTTTGAGTTTGCGCAAGCTGTCACTGCGCTGCGCCACATAACGGCCCGCGCCATGGTGCAGCACCAGCCCCTCGCCACCGCCCGCCACCACGCTGACCAGGCGCGCCTGCAATGCGGACCCGGTAGTGCCCTGGGTTTGTTCTACCGCGACCACCCACGACTGGCCCAGGGCCGCCACTGCAACCTGCAGTGCGGGCAGGCGCTCAGTAAAAAGTCCACCGTGTGCGGGCAAGTCAAACACCATGTAGCGCATAGCGCGCCAGGCTGCATCGTCCGCATGCTCCTGGCGCACGGTCGACACCGCCTGGTTGAACTGGCCCCGCCCGGCCCACAGCTCGCCGTCCATGGGCGTCGTGGGCCAGCCCGCAGTAAACCAGGCCGGTACCGCAATGGTGTTGCCCGCGCGGGTGAGCAACTGGGTGCCGCTCCAGTAGCCGCGCACACCGTCGTACTTTTCGCTGACCCAATACTCGCTCACCGCAGGCCCAGGGTGATAGACCCGGGACAGCATCAGCGGGGGCGCTTTGGCAGGAGCAATGTAGGTCGTGGCGGCTGCGCGCGCGGCATAGGCCGGGGCCAGCGCGGCGGCCAACCCGATGCACAGGGTGCGACGGTTCAGCGGTGAGTTCAGTGATAGCAATGGCATGGGGGTCCTCCTTGAATTCTTGTGTCCACAGGATAGCAAAGGGCAACACCTGCAGGACGCGGCTTTCATTACACTGCCTCCATTACCCAAGGAACCCCAGGAGATTTGTATGAAGATTCTTCTCGCCGTCGATGGCAGCGCCTACAGCAAGAAGATGCTGGCCTACCTGGCCACGCACGACACCTTGTTTACCAATGACCATAGCTACACCGTTTTCACCGCCCAGCCTGCACTGCCCCCGCGTGCCCGCGCGGCGGTGGGAAAAGACGTGGTGGAGAAATACTACGCAGAAGAAAGCGAAAAAGTACTGGCCCCTGTGGGCAAGTTTTTGCTGCGCCATGGCATCGACGCCAAGAGCAGCTGGAAGGTTGGCCACGCAGGCGAGTCCATCTCCAAGCTGGCCGAGCAGGGCAAGTTTGATTTGGTCGTGATGGGCTCCCACGGCCACGGCGGCCTGATGAAGCTGGTCATGGGCTCCGTGGCCACGCAGGTGCTGGCGCATTGCAAGGTGCCGGTGCTGTTGGTGCGCTAGGTTTATCTATCAATTGCTATTAAAACAATAGCTGCTCACGCAATATTGACAGGGGCTACCGCCGCATTTGCCTTCAAAGCACGGGTTGCAGCCAGAGTCAGCGCCGCGGTTAGCCGGTCGATCACCACCGAATCCAAGTTCCAGCAATGCCAATACAGGTTCACGGGCAAGCTGGCCTGCGGGGCCAGGTTCACCAGCTCCCCACTGGCCAACAGGCTACGCACCTGCAACTCCGGCACCACCGTCGCGCCCCAGCCCGCGAGAGCCGCGCGCACCTGGCCTTCGGAGCTGGGCACAAAGCGCTGGTTCAGCGCGACCCGGCGCAGCCCCAAGGCGCGGGAAACAAACTCGGTTTGCAAGTCGTCTTTGCGGTTGAAGGCGATAAAGGGAATCTGCCGAAAGTTGTGCGCCGTCAGCCCCTGCGGGCAGTGGGTTTGCGCGTAGCCCGCCGCCGCGACCGCCACATACGGCATGGCACCCAGCGGCAACACCTTGCAACCGCGCAAGGCCTGTTTGAGCGTGGTGACGCAGCCCATGACCAGCCCCTCACGCAGCCACTCGTGGGTGAAGTCCTGGTCATCTGTGATGATTTCCAGCGGTAAGCCCTCACTCACCAACACATCCAGCGCGGGCAAAGCCCAGGTGGCAATGCTGTCAGCGTTGATGGCAATCGAGATGCGGTCTTCTTCCCGGGCGGCTCCGGTGCCGGGTGTGAGGTCTTGCAAATCGGTGTCCAGGTCGGCGCGCAGCAGGCGCAGCTGCATGGCGTGTTTGATAAGCAAACGCCCTGCCGCTGTCGGCTTGAGCGGGCGGCTGCGCACCAAGAGCACCGTGCCGGCCTGGGCTTCGAGCGCACGCAAGCGCTGCGACACCGCCGACTGCGTGACCGACAGGCGCACGGCGGCGCGGTCAAAACCGCCCTCTTCCACAATGGTGGCGAGGCATTCCAGGGCATCGGTGTCAAAGGCGCGCATGGGTTTACTTTATTAGTGAATCTAATGAAATCGCAATGTAGTTGATTTTGCTTTTAATACAAACCACTTTCCACGACACTTGCCTGCATGAAAATCACCATCCTAGGCGCAGGCATCATTGGCATCAGCACGGCGTGGCATCTGGCAGAGCGCGGCCACGAGGTGACCGTGGTGGACCGCCAGCCCGACGCGGCGCTGGAGACCAGCTTTGCCAACGCGGCGCAAATTTCGGTGAGCTACTGCGAGCCCTGGGCCAACCGCGAAGCCCCGCTCAAGGCCCTGAAATGGATGTTCAGCAAAGAAGCGCCCCTGTTGTTTCGCCCACAACTGCCATTTGGTGAAGGCTTTCACCAGTACCGCTGGGGCCTGGAATTTTTGGCCAACTGCAACGACGCCGC
>JBEEJM010000345.1:0-7205 GCA_041169205.1 Pseudomonadota bacterium
TGCGGGTGCAGCTGCGCAGACGCGTGGCGACCTGCTCCAGCAGCAGGTCGCCTTTGTCGTGGCCCAGCGTGTCGTTCAGGGTCTTGAAATGGTCCAAATCCACAAACAGCAGCGCCCCCAATTTGCGGTGGCGGGTGGCACCGGCCATGGCGTGGCCCAGGCGGTCCATCAGCAGGCGGCGGTTGGGCAAACCGGTCAAGGGGTCGTAAAACGCCAGATTGCGAATTTCGTCTTCGGTGGCCTTGCGTTCGGTGATGTCGGTCAGCGACACCACATAGTGCGTGAGCAGACCGCCGTCGCCGGTGACTGCGCTGATGGTCAGCCACACCGGAAAAATAGAACCGTCTTTGCGTCGATTCCAAACTTCGCCTTGCCAGGTGCCGTCGCGGCGCAGCCCCGGTTCGAGCCCGGCGTACGAGACTTGATCGGTACGCTCCGAGCCAAACAGTTCAGCGGGCTTTTGCCCCAGGGCCTCCTCGGCGCTATAGCCCATCATCACCGTGAAGGCACGGTTGACGCGCAGGATGGCCCAATTTGCATCGGCGACATACATGCCCTGCTGCGACTCAAAGGCAATGGCAGCGACGCGCAATTCGGCTTCGGCCGCCTTGCGCTGGGTGATGTCCTCCGCCGAAGACAAGGTACCGGTAGGCTTGCCGTTCCCATCCTTGAGCACTGCGTTGTGCCAGGACAAGGTGTGCACCGCCCCCCATGCGTCCACGATCTCGCTTTCATACTGGCCGTACGGCCGCAGTTCCCCCCGGACGAGGGCTTGGTATTTCTGGCGCCGGTCCGCACGCGTGCCGATGGGAACAAAGTTGTCAAACCAGTCCAGACCGAGCAATGCGTCTTCGGGGTGGCCCAGCAATTTGGCGCCCGCCGCATTCACCATGGCGATACGGCAATGAACGTCCAGCGCCAACAGCATGACCCCGACGATGTCCAGGTAGCCCTGGGCGCGGTCGCGTTCACCCGCCAGCTCCAGGGTGCGCGTCTGCACCGCAGATTCCAGCGACAGATGCCCTTGCTCGACGTTGTCGGCCATGTCGTTAAAGGCCTGGGCCAGCGTGATGATTTCACGGGTCTCCTGGGCGGGCAGCGGTGCCCGCGCAGACAGGTCGCCTTTGCCGACCTGCCGTGCCGTGCGAGCCAGGGCGCGCAGTGGCAGGGTCAGGCGGTAGGCGGCCAGGGTGAAGACCACCAGAGCCAGCACCGTCATCAGCAGACCCACGACGACCAAGGTGTTGATGCTGCCTTTGAGCGTGGCCAGCGCCTCTTCTTGACCAATCTGGTGCACCAGCGCCCAGCCCACATTGCCGCTGAGCCGCACATGGCGAACTACCTGGATGGTGGGCTTGCCCATGGCGTCGTGGCCTTGCAACGTGCCTTCGAAGCCGTTGACGACCTGCGCGTGTACTTGTTCCGGTGGGTTCAGCGCCACGCCGCCAACGCTCTGGGCCAACGGTTCGCCGTGCGAGTCAAACAAAAACGTGGTTCCGGCCGCGGCACCGCTGGTCTCGTCGGCTTGCGTGGAATCCGGAAACAACATGCGCGGCGAAATGAGGGTGATCAGGATGCCCACCAGCCTGCGATTCGGGTAGCCGTCGTCGGTGGGGGCAAACATCTGGCGCACGATGGCGACCGTGGTGCCCTGCGGACTGTCAACTTGCTCGACCAGCTCTCGGATGCCAGGCGCTCGGGCCCGCGCAATCAGGGCGGTGTCTTGGAAGGGGTGGCCGATGGCTTCATGCCGCGTGCTGCTGATGACCGTGGCGCTGACCGGATCGACGATGAGCACATCCTGGTAGCGGTCAGGGTAGGCGCGTTGCAGTCGGCTGGTGACACGTTCAAAGTCCCGCGCCAGGTGGGGGTCGTGGTCCACCAGTTGTTTGCTGACCACCCGATTTTCGGCCAACACCAGGGCGTCGCCCCGTCGCTCCGAAATTGCCTGGGTGATCATGGTACGGCGATGGTCGGCCTCGTGTTCCATCGCGCGAGTGACCTCAGCAAGTTGCATATGGCCCGCGCCGGTCAACCCGATCGCGGGCAGCCCGAAGTACCACAAGGCAAACATGGACACCATTGCGGCCAGAAAAAGGGTGCCGAAGTAGCCCGCGATGCGGGCCGACAAAGGGGTGTTCATCCGTTGCCCAGCCTAGTCTTCGTAGTCGAAGGTAGCAATCAGGTACTTGCGGGGATCGCCCAGCACGCGCGCAAGACCGTCGTAGCCAAAAGCCGCTTCCACTTTTTCCCAACGGGCACCGGCGGGCAGCTTGCCCAGTTTTTCCAGAAATTGGAATTCGGTTTTCAATGGAATGTTGTTCGGTCCCATGGGAATCGCCGGAGCCGAGGGAATATCCAGAATCTCCCGCCGGGTAATCGCCACGATTTGTCCCGCCGTTACTGCCGCTACCTTGCCCGAAAAGGCCAAGCCGTCCGCCAGCGTCCAGGTGGCGGCTTTTTCTACATTGCGCTGGGATCGCTGCATCCATTCAATGGCCCGCAAAAACCCGGCGACCAGGTGCAGGGCGGCTTCGGGGGCGCGCTTGGCAAAGGCGCGCTCGATCACAAAATAGTCCGAGCTGAGGCCGCGAAACACAATCCGGTTGGCCGCGTTGCGCGCCAAGGCCACCGAAGGCGCGGGCTCCCAGGCGGCAAAGGCGTCAATGTCGCCGCGCTCCAGCGCTTCGGGCATTTCGTCGATCCGCAGCTGCACCATCGTGACTTGTTTCTCGTCGAGCCCGGCCGACGCCAGCCCCTGCAGCAGGGTGTGGTGGGCGCTGGACACCTCCACGTAGCCAATGCGCTTGCCCGCCAGATTGCTCACCTGCGCAGCGCCCTTGGCCACGATGGCGGTCGAGGTTTGTTTGACCAGACCCACAATCCAGACTTGGCCCACCGCGGCGCTGAGCAGTGTGGGCACGTCACCCAGCAGTCCGGCTTCCAGGCGGTGTTCGCCCAGCAACCCAACCATGTCGGCCCCACGTTGGAAGGCGTGGGTCTTGAGAGGCAGGTGGGCCGTGGCCAGTGCTTTTTGCAAAATACGGTCGTGCCGCATCACTGCGCTGATGACACCCGATGGGTAGCCCAGAGGCTGCACGCCGAGGTCGATGGTGGGCGAATCGGGGGTCAGCCCATAGGCATCAAAATAGTTGGCAGCGTGCCCCATCAACGGCACGCACAACGCGGCATAGCACAATGTAAGAAGGGCGCGCCGGGTCGGCTGCAGGGGGGTGGGCTGAAGAGCGGCCATGGTGTTGAATGTTGTCTCGCTTCTATTTTGGGGCTCCCATGCAGAGACTAATACTTTTTGCGCGCCACAGCAAAGATCGACCGGAGAATTTTATGCAGGTAAACCATGACTGATGTTGCAGCAACGCCCCAGGACGCGCGCCCCGCGGCCCTAGCCCACCTCAAAGTCCTCGACCTCTCGCGCGTACTCGCCGGCCCCTGGTGCACCCAAATGCTGGCCGACCTGGGGGCCGATGTGGTCAAGGTCGAGCGCCCCGGTGCGGGGGACGACACCCGCCACTGGGGCCCTCCCTTCCTTCAGGACGCGGACGGCAACGACACCACCCACGCCACCTACTTCACCGCTTGCAACCGCAACAAGCGCTCCATCACCATCGACATGGCCAAGCCCGAAGGCCAGGCGCTGATTCGCCAGATGGCGGCACAGGCCGACATCCTGGTGGAGAACTTCAAGGTGGGTGGGCTCAAGGGTTATGGGCTGGATTTTGAGAGCCTGAAGGACCAGAATCCGCGCTTGATTTATTGCTCCGTCACCGGTTTTGGCCAAGACGGACCCTACGCCGAGCGCGCGGGCTACGACCTGATGATCCAGGCCATGACCGGCATGATGAGCATCACCGGCCGCGCCGACGAGGTGCCCGGTGGCGGCCCGCTGCGCGTGGGTGTGGCGCTGACCGACTTGTTCACCGGCGTGTACGCCACCAGCGCCATCCTCGCCGCACTCGAAGTGCGCAACCGCACGGGCGCGGGCCAGCACATCGACATGGCGCTGCTCGACGTAGGCATGGCCATACTGGCCAACCAGGCGGCGGGCTTTTTGAACACCGGGCAGGTGCCGCAGCGCCAGGGCAACAGCCACCCCAGCCTCGCACCGTACCAAGACTTCACCACGGCCGACGGCTCCATGCTGCTGGCCATTGGCAACGACGGCCAGTTCGCACGCTTCTGCCATGCGGTGGGCAAACCCGAGTGGGCAACCGACCCGCGCTACACCAGCAACACCCTGCGCGTGCAAAACCGCGAGACGCTGATCCCCGCCATGCAAGCCGTCACCCGCACCCGCACCACCGCCGAATGGGGCGCGCTGCTGGAAGACAAAGCCGTGCCGTGTGGCCCCATTAACACCATAGGCCAGGCCTTTGACGATACCCAGGTGCAAGCCCGTGGTTTGAAGGTAAATCAGCCTCTAGCCCCCGTGGCATGTGCGCAAACAGCTATCAATTCAATAGCAACTGTGGCCAGCCCTCTGCGGCTGATGGACACGCCACCGGTGCTGCGTCGCGCCCCACCTCTCTTGGGGGAGCACACCGACGAGGTGCTGGCGGGTTTGGGGTTGGACGCGGCGGCCATTGCGCAGCTGCGAATTTCTGGCGTGGTGTAAGGTCAAACCGCGTACCGAAGGCGTGGTGGTTCTGATATTCTGAAAAGCGAAATGAAAAACACCAACAACCCCGTCCGCCTGTTCGCCGAAATACTCGGCATCGTGGGTGTATGCGAGGTGGTGGTGATGTTGATTTTGCCGATGCTGGAGACGCATTTGAGCCCACTGGCAGAGGGCCTGCTCGATGTGTCGATGCTGTTGTTGTTGAGCGGCCCGACGGTGTACTGGCGCTGCATGGCCATCACCCGAGCGGCGATCGCGCCCCGGCGCGGCGAGAGCATGCGCACCGGGGGTGCCAGCATCCGCTTGGCGGTCGCCATGACGGCCGCAGCCCAAGTGTTGGGGCTGGCCGTCACGGCCGGAGGCGTCTGGTGGCAACAGCAGGGCATTAACCATGCGGCCGAGGTCCGGTTTGACCGGGCGGTGGACCGCGTAGAGGCCGAAGTGCGCCGCCGCCTGGAATTTCCGGTGTATGGCCTGACCGGTATCCGTGGGGCCTACGCCGCTAGCGAAAAGGTCACCCACACCGAATTTCGCGAGCTGGTACAAACCTTGGACATTGGCAACCAGTTCCCCGGTGTGCACGGGTTTGGTTTTGTCGAGCGGGTGCCACGCACTGAGCTTGCGCGCTACGTGGCGAAGCAAAAGAGCGACGGCATGACCGATTTCACGGTGCACGCGGCGGGCCATCTGCCCGATATGTACGTGGTGAAGCACATTGAGCCACTGCAAAAAAACTTTGAAGATTGGGGGGTCGACCTCGGCCAAGATCCGGTACGCCGCGAAGCGCTGGAACGCGCTGCCCTGACCGGCGAGGGCTCGCTGTCGGGCCCCATCACCCTGCTGCAAGACACCACGCACGGCCCCGGCTTTTTGTATGTGCTGCCGGTGTACCGCAACGGGGCGGACCCGACGACGCCAGAGCAGCACCGGGCAGCGCTGACCGGGCTACTGTATGCACCGTTGGTGGCAGCCGACGTGATGGGTGGCGCCGCCGATGTGGCACAAGAGGCGGTGCAGGTGGATCTGTATGACGGGGATGCCCGCAACGCGGTGAGCCTGCTGTTCAGCGGCAATAGCCAACTGGTCACGCTGGATGGTGGCGTGACCCAGGCCGAGGGCGCTGCGCGTATGTTCCAAAGCCGACGGGTCATGCACGTGGGGGGGCGGTTTCTGGATTTGCGGGTCGGCAGCACACCGGCGTTTGATGCCTCGTTGGACCGCTCCAGTGCGGCCCTGATGGCGGTGGGCGGTGCCTTTGCCAGCCTGTTGATGGCCTTGGCGGTGTGGCTGTTGGCCTCGGGCCGTGTGCGGGCCCAAAACCTGGCGCGCCGCATGACGGCGGAGCTCGACACCATGGCCCGCGTGGTGCAGACCACCGACAACGCCGTGGTCATCACCGACGGACAGCTGCGCATCACCTGGGTGAATGCCGGCTTTACCCGCATGAGCGGCTTCACCCTGGAAGAAGCGTTGGGACGCACCCCGGGCGAGCTGTTGGGCAACCCGAATGCTGACCCCGCCACTATCGCGCGGCTTATGTCGGCCGCTGCCAATGGCGAACCGTGCCGCGTGGAGATCCTCAATCGGACCAAGGACGGGCACGACTACTGGATTGATACCGACGTGCACCCCACGCACAACGCAAAGGGCGAGCTGGTCAGCTTCATGGAGGTGGGCACGGACATCACGCAGCGAAAGCACGACCAACTGGAGTTGGAGGCCGCGCAGACCCACATGACCCAGCTCGCTGACCGCCTGAATCTGGCGGTAGAGGGCGGTAACGACGGGCTGTGGGACTGGATGGACCTGTCGCAAGACCTGCAATGGTGGTCTCTCAGCTACTACGCCCTGCTCGGCTTTACGCCGGAAGAGCTGGCGTCGACGTCGGCCAATTTTCTGTCGCTGCTGCACCCTGACCATCTCGCACAGGCCGCAGAAACGATGGAGCTGGCGCTGTACCACGGTAAACCGTACGACCATGAATTGATGTTGCGCACCAAGCACCAGGGGTACCGCTGGTTTCGCTCGCGGGCCAAGGTGTTTCGCGACGCCAAAGGCAACGCGGTACGCATGGCAGGTTCGGCCCAGGACATCCATGACCGCAAGCAGGCCGAGGCCGAAATGCGTCGCGCCGAAGCTTTGCTGCGGGGCTCTATTGAGGCGCTGGACGATGCGTTTGCGCTCTACGACCCCGAAGATAAGCTGGTGCTGTGCAACCAGCCTTACAAGGATGTGTACCCGTTGTGTGCGGACCTCATGGAGCCGGGCAACACCTTCGAGCAAATCATTCGCGCGGGTGCCGAGCGGGGGCAGTACCGTGCTGCCATCGGCCGGGTTGACGAATGGGTGGTTGAGCGTATGGCGATCCACCGGCAGCCGCGCTCTGACCTGCAGCAGACGCTCGAAGACGGGCACGTTCTGCGCATCAGCGAGCGGCGCATGGCCGATGGCCACACCGTGGGTTTCCGGGTGGACATTACCGACTTCATCAACGCCACGCAGGCGGCCGAGGCGGCGTCGCGCTCCAAAAGCCAGTTCCTGGCCAATATGAGCCACGAAATCCGCACGC
>JBEEJM010000346.1:0-5083 GCA_041169205.1 Pseudomonadota bacterium
GGATGTTAGCGCTGGCGCGTGCGCGCCTGGGTTGCCAGCCAAAATCCGTCGCGCAATTCAAGCTGAAACTGCTCGACCGATTCAAACTGATACGGAGTCCCATTTTGCTTGCCTTTTTCGAGCACCAGCGATGTGACGGCGAGCCTGTTGCACAGGCCCTTTTGCACTGGGGCACCAGAGACGGATAGTCGGCGTTGCTGGAATTCACTGAGAGTACCCAAGCTGGTGACTGCACCCTGAACAAATTCGTCGCGCGTCAGGTCGACCGTGATGGCGGCACCAGTCTTGTCCAGCACCGTGGCCTGCACTGCAACCTCTGGCGCAAACAGCGACAACACGGCAGCTGTATCCCGGCGCGCCATGGCCATATCAAGCTGCTTCAGCCAGCCCTGCGCTACCCCATTGGCATTGCATCGGCCATTTTTCAAGGTGGCAGGCAGACGCTTGGCCGAAATGGCGGCGAGGGCAGGGGACGTCGTTGTTGCTGTGGTTGCCACTGGCTGTGGATCGGGCGCTATAGCCCCAGACAGCCTGTCAAGCTCCGCATCAAACTGGCCAGCGACGAAAAAGTCCGGAACCCTGTCCAAGATGACGGGCAACACCAGCGTGATCAAAGCCCGGGTTTTGGGGGGCTTGGTGAGTCTGGAAAAACCCACCTTGCCCGGATCAACATCCACGCTGTTGCCACCTGTCTCCAGAGCCGTGCCACCACTGTTGACCTTGTCGTAGGTTCCGGCTGGCTGCTTTAGAACCAATGCCAGCGCGTCGGTGATGAAGTAAGGTTCGTGGTCGGTGCCACGGATGCCAATGGTGGATGTCGCAGTGATCACCCGGACCTCTTTGGGGTTGAGCTTGCCGATCCATCCCGTAACGAGACGCAAGCCACCCTGAAGGATCCGCAGGGTGACATGGTCCGTTGGTTTCTTCTCGGCGGAAAAAAGTTCCACCACAAATGCGGCGGAGGGGCGCACCGCCACATAGCCCGCGTCCGCGGTTAGCAAGAGGGCTTCCGCTCCGGACTGGGCCTGAATGCGTTCTCCCGCATAGATGGCATCGTCGGGCCGCAGTGTGCGCACCGCCGTGGCATCTGCACTGGTGGCGGTCACTGTGCCACTGACACGCAGGACCGTGGCGAACCCGGTTTCCGTAGCTATCGCGGGGGCGCAAGTCACCAGCCATGCCAACACCCAGGCCAGCGCCCGGAGCAGCTTGCCAAAGCGATTCATGGGGGGAAGCACAGACTTGTTCATGTCAGGGGGGTTATGGATGCTGTTTATCGGGCGGGGTCGCCAAACAAGGCGTAGGGAGCCCAATGGTAAGGATGTTTCCACTGCCCGGCTCCCAGGCTGCCGTCCACCATGGCCAGCTGGGCCTGACGCAAACTCTCGCCCCGCGTGACTGCACCCTTGGCGTAGGCGACAAAGGTGGCCGAACTCAGTGCGGCGGCAGAATCCGAATCAACCGCCCAGTGGGTTGCCAACACCGACCGCGCGCCTGTGAAGAAGAAGCCCCGCACCAGCCCGCTCATGGCTCCGTTGCCTTTTTCACCTGCGGCGGTATTGCAGGCCGACAGCAGCACCCACTGCGCGTTCAGGCGTAGGCTGAGTACATCGTCGAGCTCCAGCAGCGGCGATTCATTCGGGTCCACGTTGGCGGCCATGGCCAGCGCCGGTTTGGAAATACCAGGCAATTCGCCAGGCATCAAACCGTGGGTTGCAAAGGCAACGACACGGCGGTCCAGCAAGTTGGCTTCCAGTACGGCGCGCCTGGTGGCCTTCGCTCCCAAAATCAGGTCTGTACCGGTGTCTGCACCCAACGCAGTAGCGATGGCTAACAGCTCGCCGCGGGTTTCAGGCAGGGGCGGCACATCGGCGTAGCGAAAGCCCCACTCTGCGTCGTACTTGGCAGCACTAGCGGCCAATGCGCCCCCTAGTCGCTTGGCTTTTCTATCGCCGACTTCCAGGCGCGGTGCACTGGTTTGCGATAGTTTGAACAACGGGTCTCCAAACCCCAACATGGCTTTGGCTGCGGCGGCTGGCGCTGCGGTTCGGCGCAGCGCCAGCAGGGACGATGCGGAAGGAATTTGGGTGACCGCCATGCTGCGCACCAGCCAGGAAGGTGCTGCCGATGCAATGGCCGGCGCAGTAACGAGCGCAGCCAGCGGAAAACCGGCCAGCGGCCCGTCACTGGCCACGATCAAGGACCGTACACCGTTAAGGTGCGCTTCTAAGGGCAGCAACATATCTTTGTAAAGCGCATGCAGTTGGACCAGCGGCGCAACCGCTGTGCTGTCTTGGGTGCCGCCCTGTTCCATCAAGGCTCGCAATTCGCTAACCCGTCTGGCCAGATCCTCGCGGGTCAGCGGTAGGGCGAGAAATTGGGTGGGCAAATCTGGCTTGACCAACCAGACCAGCGTTGCGGTCTCGGCGGGCTGCACCACCAGTAGTGCTTCACCCGCGCTGAGCAAACGCTGCAGCTGTTCCGGTTTGGGTGTAGCGGGAGTCACCAGATCCGCATAGGCGGGAAACTGTTTTGCAATGGCATCGCGCTGGGTAATGAGCTGGGTGCGTGCGATATTGACGTCGCCTTGCTGTGATTTGATTTGTGCCTGGATTTCTTTGAGTTTGTCCAGCAGTGGCTTTCGGTCTGCCTCTGCAAGTGCCTTGAATTCGTCGGTTTGTGTTGCACGGCGCGTGCGGTCTTCGGCCATTAGCGATTCGTTTACTTTGGTGACCAAGGCGGCCACCACCTGGCGCTGGCTTTGTTCCTGCTCGAGAAGTGCATGCAGGGCGGGTGTATTGGCCATCAACCGTGCAGAGCTGTCGGACAGCGCGGATTGCGTTACCCCGAGGCTGTTGCGATCGGCGATTTGCATGGCGCGGTCTGACATACGCGCTTCAACGGCTTGGCCCTTGAGTGCCCGGTCTGACACGTAGCGCATGAACTCGTCAAAGGCGATGCCCAACACATAGCCTCGCACGCCACGTTGGTTCAGGTCCAGCCACCCGGCAGGGTTGTCGAGCGTGGCTGCAAAGAGCGCATCGTAGTCGCCCATGGCGCGGTTCACGTCACCTTGCAGGAGCCGTACCACCGCGCGCACGCCTGCCGCCTCCTGCGTCTGTGGATGGTTGTTGCCGTAGAGCCGCACGCGGTAGCGGTGGATGCGCTCCACCAGTTGCTGCGCCTCCGTAAAGCGGCCATTCTCTGCCGCCAGCAAAGCCAACAGCCGCCAATCGGAGGCGCGGGTACGTGCCAGCGCGTCTTCTGGCATGCTGGACAGGAATTCACGGTAGGAAGCATCCGCTTCTTTCCAGCGTTTCAAACCGATGAGTGCGCGCACCAGTTCTTGCCTGGCAAGCCAGCGTGTATGGCTGGCGGCACTCGCGCCCGCGCGTTGCAACATGTCGTCGGAGGTTCGTGCTGCCACCAGCCCCGCTGCGAATTGCTGGGTCGATAGCAGGCCATTCGCCAGACGGTAATTCCACCGCGCACCCAACCCTTCGCTAATCTGTCCTGCCCGCCACAAAGCCACGTTGGCCTGGGCAATGTCGATCGCCTCTTGCGGGCGTCCCTGGCGAATCAGGGCATAGGTCAACATTCCCAGCGACCCATCGAGCCAACCGTAGGCTTCCAACGCCGCCGGATCTTGTGGATTTTTGGACTTGGCGCGTGCAAGTTGCAGCTCTTTGCGTGCTTGCCCTACCGCCTGGCGCAGGGTGGCCACGGCTGCGGCACTGTCTCCCTGAAAGCGTTCAATTTCAGAACGCACTTGCAAACGCTCCACACGTATGCGGCCCGGTGCATTGCCCAGTTTGAGGGCTTCGGTAGACAGTGCGTCGGCGCGTGACCAATAGCGGTTGAGCACCGCACGGTCATTGCCTTGCGCTGCGAAGTAGGTTTGGCGCAATGCCAGTGCAGCGCGGGTTCCCAGGGGCAGACTCGTGTTGCTGACGTATTGCTCGCTGGCGTTCAGCGCTTTGCCCGAGCTGCCCCAAGTGAACTCCGCGTTCAGGTAGTCAAGAATCCACAGATCGCCATTGGGCCGCTGTGCGCCAGCTTCGATCAACTGCTTCAATATATCGATGTGGCGTACACGGTCTTCCACCGTGCGAGCCGCTACCAGTTGTCGCTGCAAAAGCGCATAGCGTGCATCTGCTGTCTCGGGCACGGGTTGGGCCAGAAGGCTTGCTGCACTTTCGGGTGTCAGTTTGCCGGATGCGCTCTCGGTGTTTTCGACGGTAAACGCACCGTCAGATTCTTCTTGCTGCGCAGGGGCTTGCAATGGCAACAGCAACAGCAACGGCAAAAGACACAGGCCCATGAGAAACGTTTTCATGCGACAAACCTTCAGTAAGCGGACATTTTTTCCGTCCGTTGCGGTGATTGTGAAACATTACACTCGATCGTATGAACACCTATTCGAATTTCTTGCGACTTGCAGTTGTTTTGTTGGCCACGCAAATGCTATCGGGCTGCGCCGTGGTTGCCGTGGCCGATGCGGCGGTGACGGTGGTCGCCGTCGGGGTCAAAACCACCGCCAAAGTGGCTGGGGCGGTGGTAGATGCGGTGATACCGGACTAGCGCCGCTGTTTGGCCTGGTCGTACTTGCGCCAGTATTGGAACGGGTCTTCGTGCACTTCCAGGTCAATCTCCATCACCCGGTTTTGTAGCCGCTCCTGTACCTCGGTCACCGCTTTGTTATAGATGAGCGGCCCCACTTCTTCGATAAAAAACCCCAGCAGCGCACCAGCGGCGATGTTGCCAATTTTTTCTTCCATGTTTTCACGGAAATAGCGCTCGATGGAGGCAATGGCTTGCGTGCGTTGCTCTTTGGAAATTTCGATGGTCATGGCGGGTATTTTGGCACCGTGCTCGTGGCCGCAGGTTCCGGCCGCGGCGTGTTCCGTGATCTCTGTATCACTACTTTTGCAGTATGGAGGTGTGGCCGTTTGAGACTGACAGCTGCTGTCCAACTCACCGAACTGGTCGCTCCAAAGCCGCCGTTGGTAGATGCGATCGACAGTCCGCAATATGGCGACGGTGCTGCCAACCCGTGCACCCGGGTTCAACCACAACCGTGCAT
>JBEEJM010000347.1:0-18245 GCA_041169205.1 Pseudomonadota bacterium
CGCGGCGCGTTCGGCCACATGGTCACGGTAGGCTTGCAACATGGTACTTACTCCTTTTAGAAACAAAATCAAGGCTTAGCCCGCATGGAACGGGCACAACCAGCTATTAAATTAGTAGCAAATCAATGCACTGCGGTCGAAAAATAAACGGCGGCCTCAGCAGGAATGGCCACCCCAGTCTGGTGCGCTCGCTCCAGAACCTGCCAAAAATAACGAAAGCTTGCACGGTCATGCAATTTCCCGGCCACGGAAATCGGGGCCCAGTTTTGGGCCTGGGCCTGCACCACGATCTGTGCGGCCAATTCGACCTCGGCCTTGGCCGGGGAAAAGGCTTCCAGAATGGGGCGAATTTGATCGGGGTGAATGCTCCACATGCGGGTAAAACCGAATGCCGACGCGGCAACCGCGGCGGCCTGTTTCAGCGCCAACGTATCACGAAATTCGGTGACCACACAGTGCGAAGGCACTTTGCCAAAGGCGTGGCAGGCGCTGGCAATCGCCAGCTTGGCCCTTACCACCAGCGGGTGGTGAAACTGGTCCAAGGTCGCGCCGTCGTCGCTCTTGCGCACCGTCATGGCAGAGGAAGGAATGGCACCACCGTGGGCAGACACAAAGTCCATCAAACCAAAGCTGACCGACTCCACCCGTGGATGCGCAGCTATCTCAAAAGCCCGGTGCACGGCAGCGGGCGACTCGATCAACACATGAAGCGGAATGGGCGTTTGGCGCGGGCTGGTTTGGGCTGCGGCGTCTATAGCGGCAATGGCACGCAGCACATCGTTCACCGACTCCACCTTGGGAACCATGATGTAACTGAGTGACGCGGCCGCACCACCCACCACAATCTCGACATCGGATTCAAACGCCGGATGATCGACCGAATGCAACCGAGCGCCAACCCGACGCTGAACTCCGGATGCTATTAAATTAGTAGCTGCACACGCAGCATTGGCGAGGGCCACCACCAGATTTGCCTGATCAACCTCGCCCCCAATGGGTGCACCGTCTTCACAGTCCAGGGTCACGTCAAAAACGCAGGCCCCAAACTCTTGCACCATCTCGGCCTGCAGTTGCAAGCTTTTAACCATCCGCGCCTCGACGCCGCTGTAGTGGTCGCACACAGGCAACAAGCCCGCAGCGCCCTGCGCACCGAGAAGAACTTCGCGCGGATGTGATGATTTAGCCCCCACGCTTGCCACTGCGTGTGCTGCGCTGCCCCCCGAGGGGGCTGTGCTTGCTTGGGGCGGCCCGGCGCTGCGCACGTGCGATCTGCCTTACAGGAGGTGCTTGACGCCGTCTTGCTCGCCTGTCAACTCGGCAAGTGTCTTGTCGATGCAAGTCTGGCTGAACGCGTCGATAGGCAGGCCTTCGACGATTTTGTATTCGCCGCCTTCGCAGGTGACAGGGAAACCGAACATCACGTCCTTGGGGATGCCGTATTGACCATCCGAAGGAATACCCATGGTGACCCACTTGCCATTGGTGCCCAAGGCCCAATCGCGCATGTGGTCAATGGCTGCGTTGGCAGCAGAGGCCGCCGAAGACAAGCCACGGGCTTCGATGATGGCCGCGCCACGCTTGCCGACGGTAGGCAAGAAGGTGTTGGCGTTCCATTCCTGGTCGTTGATCATGGTCGCAACGCTCTCGCCGTTGATGGTCGCAAAGCGGTAGTCAGCGTACATAGTGGGCGAGTGGTTGCCCCACACGGTGAGCTTCTCAATGGCCGCCACGGGTTTGCCGGTCTTGGCAGCGATTTGGCTGGCCGCACGGTTGTGGTCCAGGCGCAACATGGCGGTGAAGTTCTTGCGTGGCAGGTCGGGGGCGCTTTTCATGGCGATGTAAGCGTTGGTGTTGGCGGGGTTGCCGACCACCAGCACGCGAACGTCACGGCTGGCCACTGCGTTGAGTGCCTTGCCTTGGGCCGTGAAGATGGCGCCGTTGACGGCCAACAATTCGGCACGTTCCATGCCGGGGCCACGAGGGCGAGAGCCCACCAACAAAGCGTAATCCGCATCCTTGAAAGCGGTCAGGGGGTCGCTGTGCGCGGTCATTTCGACCAGCAGCGGGAATGCGCAATCGTCGAGTTCCATCATCACGCCCTTGAGCGCTTTTTGAGGGCCCTCAACCGGCACTTCCAGCAATTGCAGAATGACGGGTTGGTCTTTGCCCAGCATTTCGCCAGAGGCGATGCGAAACAGAAGGGCGTATCCGATTTGACCAGCTGCACCAGTAACGGCGACGCGAACGGGCTTTTTGCTCATGGCGATAACTCCAGGAAGGTTGTGAAAACGGTAACTGCCTGGGCGTTCACGCACGACGTTCGACCCCTGCAGAATCAGCATAAGTTTACCCGCGATTCGGGTCCAAAGTCAATTTGTCTTATGTCTTATATAAGATATGATTCACAATAAATTACAGTCTGACTCCAAGCTGACTTATTCAAGGTTTTCATGACCACCATGCCACCACCATCCAGCGACAGCGCAGCACCTGCCAGCGCGGATGCGGGCACCGTCCTCGCCACCCCCGCATTCAGTCCGCTGTACCAGCAAATCAAGGTGTTGATGCTGCAAAGCCTGCAGTCCGGCGAGTGGAAGCCCAGTGCCGCCATTCCCAGCGAAATCGAGTTGGCCGCCCGGTTTCGGGTCAGCCAGGGCACCGTACGCAAAGCCATTGACGAATTAGCCGCAGAAAACCTGCTGGTGCGCCGCCAAGGCAAGGGCACTTTTGTGGCCACGCACGCAGAGCAACATGTGCAATACCGGTTTTTGCGTTTATTCCCCGACAACGGCGACACCAACAGCGAAGGCCCGGCGCAGCGCCAGATCATTGACTGTAAGCGCACGCGTGCCTCGGCAGACGTAGCGCGCGCCCTCGGTTTGCGCCAGGGCGACGCCGTCCTACAGGTGCGCCGCGTACTGTCGTTTGCCAAAGTGCCCACTATTTTGGAAGACCTGTGGCTGCCTGGCGGGCCCTTTAAAGGGCTGACCGCCGAGCGCCTGCGCGACTACGACGGCCCGATGTACGCATTGTTTGAAACCGAATTCGGCGTGCGCATGGTTCGTGCCGAAGAAAAAATTCGCGCCATATTGCCAGACGCCGAACAGTGCGCGCTGCTGAATATTGCCACCCACACACCCCTATTAAGCGTAGAACGCACTGCTTATACGTACAACGACATTCCTATGGAAATGCGACGAGGCCACTACCTAACCGACACCCACTACTACCGAAATGCGCTAAATTGAGACTCTGACATGCAAGTCCATTGTCAGATTGATGCGGTGCAATAGAATTTCGCGGTTCCGCTGCACAATTACAAAACAGTTACATCCAGAAAGCCGATTCATGACTGAGCTTGTTTCCTCCTCCCGTGCCAAACGGCCCGAATTCCGCAACATCCATGCTTTCAACGATTTGCCGACCTACCGCCTTCCCGCGGCTGGCTGGGTGTCGATCTTGCATCGCATCAGTGGCGCCATCATGTTTGTACTGATGCCTTTCATCATCTGGATGTTTGACGCATCACTCTCTTCCGAGTTTTCTTTCGCCAAATTCACCAGCGCATTTGGCAATGGCGCGGGCTTTGTTCCGGGTTGGTTTTTCAAACTGGTAGCGCTGGCCATTCTGTGGGCCTATTTGCACCACTTCATTGCGGGTGTGCGCCACCTGTACATGGACATCAACCACGCAGTCAGCAAAGAATTTGGCCATAGCTCCGCTGTCGTCACGCTGTCGCTCAGCCTCGGACTGACCGCCGTGCTGGGTGCCAAACTGTTCGGCCTGTACTAAGCCGCACACCGCTTTTTTCAAAAAACACAACAAGGAACCCTGACCATGGCAGTTAATTTCGGCTCCAAACGCATTGTCGTTGGCGCGCACTACGGTCTGCGCGACTGGCTCGCACAACGTGTGACGGCGGCACTCATGGCCCTGTTCACCCTGGTGGTGCTGGCGCAAGTGATTTTCTCCAAAGGCCCCATCGGGTACGACAAATGGGCAGGCATTTTCTCGGCCCAGTGGATGAAAGCACTCACCTTCACCATCATCATCGCCATGCTGTACCACGTGTGGGTGGGCTTGCGCGATATCTGGATGGACTACATCAAACCGGTTGGCCTGCGCTTGTCGCTGCAGGTGTTTTCTATCGTATGGCTGGTGAGCTGCGCCGGTTGGGCGATCCAGGTTTTGTGGCGTCTCTGATACCCCCTATTTCAGGTTTATTACATGTCTTACTCAGTTACCAAACGCAAATTTGATGTCGTGATCGTCGGTGCCGGTGGCTCCGGGATGCGCGCATCGCTGCAATTGGCCCGTGCGGGCCTCAACGTCGCCGTACTGTCCAAAGTCTTCCCCACCCGCTCGCACACCGTGGCAGCGCAAGGTGGCATCGGTGCCTCCTTGGGCAACATGAACGATGACAACTGGCACTACCACTTCTACGACACCGTCAAGGGTTCGGACTGGTTGGGCGACCAAGATGCCATCGAATTCATGTGCCGCGAAGCCCCCAAGGTCGTGTACGACCTGGAGCACATGGGCATGCCGTTTGACCGCAATGCGGACGGCACCATTTACCAGCGCCCCTTTGGTGGCCACACCGCCAACTACGGCGAAAAAGCCGTCGAACGCGCTTGCGCAGCCGCTGACCGTACGGGCCACGCCATGCTGCACACCCTGTACCAGCAAAACGTGGCGGCCAAAACCAGCTTCTTCGTGGAGTGGATGGCACTGGACCTGATCCGTGATTCTGAAGGCGACGTCGTCGGCGTGACCGCGATGGAAATGGAAACTGGCGATGTACACATCCTGCACGCCAAGACCGTCTTGCTGGCCACTGGCGGTGCGGGCCGCATATTTGCCGCATCGACCAACGCCTTCATCAACACGGGTGATGGCTTGGGTATGGCGGCGCGCGCTGGCATTCCGCTGGAAGACATGGAATTCTGGCAGTTTCACCCCACCGGCGTGGCCGGCGCAGGGGTGTTACTGACCGAAGGCTGCCGTGGCGAAGGCGCCATTTTGCGCAACTCCAATGGCGAACGCTTCATGGAGCGCTATGCACCTACGCTGAAAGACTTGGCCCCACGTGACTTCGTGTCGCGCTCCATGGACCAGGAAATCAAGGAAGGCCGTGGTTGCGGTCCCAACAAAGACCACGTTTTGCTGGACATGACCCACCTGGGCGCAGACACCATTCTCAAGCGCCTGCCCTCGGTGTTTGAGATTGGCCACAACTTTGCCAACGTGGACATCACCAAGGAGCCGATTCCTGTGGTGCCCACCATCCACTACCAGATGGGCGGCATTCCCACCAACGTCAATGGCCAGGTGGTGGTGCAAGCCAACGGCATCAACAACCAGGTGGTGAACGGCTTGTATGCCGTGGGCGAATGCTCCTGCGTCAGCGTGCACGGTGCCAACCGCCTGGGCACCAACTCTCTGCTTGACTTGCTGGTGTTCGGCCGCGCTGCCGGCAACCACATTGTCGATTTCGCCAGCAAAACCAAGTCGCACAAAGAGTTGCCCAAAGACGCAGCAGACCGCTCGTTGGCTCGCCTGGACCGCCTAGACAGCGCCACCAATGGTGAGTACTCCCAAGACGTGGCCAACGACCTGCGTAACGCCATGCAATTGCATGCGGGCGTGTTCCGCACGCAAAAAAGCATGGACGAAGGCGTGGTCAAAATTGCCGCCCTGCGCGAACGTGTGAACGCCATTGGCCTGAAAGACAAGTCCAAGGTATTCAACACCGCCCGCATTGAAGCACTGGAAGTGGACAACCTGATTGAAGCCGCGCAGGCCACCATCGTGTCCGCCGCTGCCCGCCACGAAAGCCGTGGTGCCCACACCGTGGATGATTACAACGACAGTCCCGAGCACCCCAACGGCCGCAACGACGCCGAATGGCACAAGCACACCCTGTGGTACAGCGAAGGCAACCGCCTCTCGTACAAACCAGTGCAGATGAAGCCCCTGACGGTGGACACTGTCGAGCTCAAAGTACGTACGTTCTAACAGTCGCCTATTTCTCGAGATACAGACCATGACCAAACGCATTTTTTCCATCTACCGCTACGATCCGGACAAGGATGCCAAGCCCTACATGCAGGACATCGAGGTAGAACTCGATGGCTCCGAACGCATGTTGCTCGACGCCCTAATGAAGCTCAAGGCCATCGACCCCGCCATCTCCTTCCGTCGCTCGTGCCGCGAAGGGGTTTGCGGCTCTGATGCCATGAACATCAACGGCAAAAACGGTCTGGCTTGCCTGACCAATATGCTGACGTTGCCTGGCAAAATTGTGCTGAAACCGCTACCCGGCCTGCCCGTCATCCGTGACCTGATCGTGGACATGACGCAGTTCTTCAAGCAGTACAACTCGATCAAGCCCTACCTGATCAACGACACCGTACCGCCTGAGAAAGAGCGTCTGCAGAGCCCCGAAGAGCGCGAAGAGCTCAATGGCCTGTACGAATGCATCTTGTGCGCAAGCTGCTCCACCAGCTGCCCCAGCTTCTGGTGGAACCCCGACAAGTTTGTCGGCCCCGCAGGTTTGCTGCAAGCCTACCGCTTCATTGCAGACAGCCGCGACCAAGCCACCAGCGAGCGTCTGGACAATCTGGAAGACCCTTACCGCTTGTTCCGTTGCCACACCATCATGAATTGTGTAGACGTCTGCCCCAAGGGTCTAAACCCCACCAAGGCCATTGGCAAGATCAAAGAAATGATGGTCTTGCGCGCTGTTTAAGCGTCGAGCAGACAAGCACATGACCGAAACACTGATTGATGAACGGGCGCTGAGCAAGCTCCATTGGCGGTGTCGCCGTGGCTTGCTCGAGAACGACCTGTTTATCGAGCGCTTCTTCAAGCGGTTCAGCAGCACCCTCAATGTCCGCCAAGCGCAGGCATTGGGTGACCTGATGGATCTGAGCGATAACGACCTGCTGGATGTTCAGTTGGCACGGAAATCGCTCGGACAAGTCGACGCCCAGCTGGACCGCGAAGATGTGCGTGAAGTTTTGAAAATGTTGAGAGAACCCCTCTGAAAGGCGAAAGATGAAACTAGCTGACAACAAAGCCACCCTGTCGTTCAGTAACGGCAGCCCAAGCGTCGATTTGCCCGTGTACCAGGGCAACGTGGGCCCAGATGTCGTTGACATCCGCAAGCTCTACGCGCAAACGGGCATGTTCACGTACGATCCGGGCTTCTTGTCCACCGCGTCGTGCCAGTCCGCCATCACCTACATCGACGGCGACAAGGGCGAGCTGCTGTACCGTGGCTACCCCATCGAGCAACTGGCGACGGGTGGCGGCGACTACCTCGACACTTGCTATTTGTTGCTCGAAGGCGAGTTGCCAAATGCGCAACAGCGCCAAGACTTCCACAAGCTGGTGAACAACCACACCATGGTGAACGAGCAGATGCAGTTCTTCTTGCGTGGCTTCCGCCGTGATGCCCACCCGATGGCTGTGTTGACTGGCTTGGTGGGCGCTTTGTCGGCCTTCTACCATGACAGCACCGACATCAACAACCCTGAGCACCGCGCCATTTCCGCAATCCGCCTGATTGCCAAGATGCCAACGCTTGTCGCTATGGCCTACAAGTATGGCGTCGGTCAGCCCTTTATGTACCCCAAGAACGACCTGAGCTACTCGGGCAACTTCCTGCGCATGATGTTTGGCACCCCGTGTGAAGAGTACAAGGTCAATCCCGTGATCGAGCGGGCCATGGACCGCATCTTCATCCTGCACGCCGACCACGAGCAAAATGCATCCACCTCGACCGTGCGCCTGTGCGGCTCATCCGGCACCAATCCGTTTGCAGCGATTGCTGCTGGCGTCGCTTGCCTGTGGGGCCCTGCCCACGGCGGTGCCAACGAAGCCTGCCTGAACATGCTGGAAGACATTCAACGCAGCGGCGGCGTGTCCAAAGTAGGCGAGTTCATGGAGCAGGTGAAAGACAAGAACTCCGGCGTCAAGCTGATGGGTTTCGGTCACCGGGTTTACAAAAACTACGACCCCCGCGCCAAGCTCATGCAAGAGACTTGCAACGAAGTGCTGGCCGAGTTGGGCCTGGAAAACGACCCGCTGTTCAAGCTCGCCAAAGAGCTGGAGAAGATCGCACTGGAAGACGAATACTTCGTCTCCCGCAAGCTCTACCCCAATGTGGACTTCTATTCCGGCATCGTTCAGCGCGCGATTGGCATTCCCGTGAACCTGTTCACCGGTATTTTTGCTCTGGCTCGCACCGTCGGCTGGATTGCCCAGCTCAACGAAATGATCAGCGACCCCGAGTACAAAATTGGCCGTCCTCGCCAGCTGTTCACCGGTTCCGTCAAGCGCGATGTAGTTCCTTTGGCTAATCGCTAAACAGCGAACACCCTTAAGCCCGCCGCACGGCAACGTCGGCGGGCTTTTGTTTGTCTGCACCCCAGTCCGTGGGGAGCATAAAATCACGGATTGCTGAAGAATTAACGCAAGGTCTGCATGGAATCACCAACACACGCACGCACGCTGTACGACAAGCTGTGGGACGAACACGTCATTCACACCGAGGAAGACGGCACGTCCATTTTGTATATCGACCGCCACCTGGTGCACGAAGTCACCAGCCCCCAGGCCTTTGAAGGCCTGCGCGAGGCAGGCCGCAAGGTCTGGCGCATCAGCTCCATCGTGGCGACCGCAGACCACAACACGCCCACCACGGGTTGGGACCGGGGCTACGACGGTATTACCGACCCCACTAGCAAAGAACAAGTCACCACGCTGGACAGCAACATCGCCGAGTTTGGCTCTGCGGCGTACTTTCCGTTTCTCTCCAAGCGCCAGGGCATTGTTCACGTCATTGGGCCCGAGAATGGCGCTACGCTGCCGGGCATGACCGTGGTATGCGGCGACTCCCACACCTCCACCCACGGCGCGTTTGGCGCGTTGGCCCACGGCATCGGCACCAGCGAAGTCGAGCACGTCATGGCCACTCAGACGTTGCTGGCCAAAAAAGCCAAAAATATGCTGGTGAAGGTCGAAGGCCTACTTTCCAAAGGTTGCACCGCCAAGGATGTGGTGCTGGCCATCATCGGGAAAATTGGTACCGCCGGCGGCACCGGTTACACCATCGAATTTGGCGGCTCTGCCATGCGTGCGCTGAGCATGGAGGGCCGCATGACGGTCTGCAACATGGCCATTGAGGCCGGTGCGCGCGCCGGGCTGGTAGCTGTAGACGACAAAACCATCGACTATGTGAAGGGCCGCCCTCTGGCCCCCGGCCATAACGCCGTCAGCGGCAACGCGGCAGCGGTCGAATGGGACCAAGCTGTGGCCTACTGGAAAACCTTGCACACCGATGCCGGGGCCCGGTTCGACACCGTGGTGGAACTCGACGCCACGCAGATCGTGCCGCAAGTCACCTGGGGGACCTCCCCCGAAATGGTGTTGGGCATTGACGATCGCGTGCCCGACCCCGACAAGGAAAAAGACGCCAACAAACGCAGTGCCATTGAACGCGCGCTGGTCTACATGGGCCTGGAGCCCGGTAAGGCACTCAACGACCTGTACATCGACAAAGTGTTCATCGGCTCCTGCACCAATAGCCGTATCGAAGACATGCGCGACGCCGCAGCCGTGGTCAAAAAGCTGGGGCAACGTGTCGCGAAAAATGTGAAGCTGGCCTTGGTGGTTCCCGGATCCGGCTTGGTCAAGGAGCAGGCCGAGCGCGAAGGGCTGCACGAGATTTTCAAGGCCGCTGGCTTTGAGTGGCGTGAACCGGGTTGCTCCATGTGCCTGGCCATGAATGCCGACCGTCTGGAGCCCGGCGAGCGCTGCGCCTCCACTAGCAACCGCAACTTTGAAGGCCGCCAGGGCGCGGGAGGCCGTACGCACCTGGTGAGCCCGGCCATGGCCGCTGCGGCGGCCATCCACGGCCACTTTGTCGATATTCGCAAGTTCAGTTGAACGCAACCAAGGCCACTGCCATGAAAACACTGATCACCATCATGTTCGCCGCCAGCGTATTGCTGCTTACCGCCTGCAACACCGTCAAGGGCGTGGGCCAGGACCTGCAAAAGGCAGGTGAAAAAATCGAAAACTCAGTCAAGAAATAATGCAATCCTTTACCGTACACAAGGGCTTGGTCGCCCCGATGGACCGCGAAAACGTGGACACGGATGCCATCATCCCCAAGCAGTTTCTCAAGTCGATCCGCAAGACGGGGTTTGGCCAAAACCTGTTTGACGAATGGCGCTACCTGGACGCTGGCTTCCCCGGGCAAGACCCTGCCAGTCGCAAACCCAACCCCGACTTTGTGCTGAACCAACCGCGCTACGCCGGTGCCTCCATCCTGCTGGCACGCAAGAACTTTGGTTGCGGCTCTTCGCGCGAACATGCACCATGGGCGCTGGACCAATACGGATTTCGCGCCATCATTGCGCCCAGCTACGCAGACATCTTTTTCAACAACAGCTTCAAAAATGGCTTGCTGCCCATTGCGTTGAGCGAAGCACAAGTCGATCAGCTGTTCAACGAAGCGCTGGCGTTTCCCGGCTACCAGCTCACCATTGACCTAGAGCGCCAGGTCATCGTCAAACCCCAGGGCGAAACCATTGCGTTTGAGGTGCAGGGGTTTCGCAAATATTGCCTGCTCAACGGCTTTGACGACATTGGCCTAACCCTGCGTCACGCCGACAAGATCAAGGCCTTCGAAGCCCAGCGTTTGGCACAAAAACCGTGGTTAGCCCGCACCATGCTTGCGTAAGAAGCTATCAAATTAAGAGCATATCAAGGACAACATGAAGATCGCAGTTTTACCGGGTGACGGCATTGGTACAGAAATCGTGGCAGAAGCCGTCAAGGTCTTGAACACCCTGGAGCTCCCGCTGGAAATGGAAAGCGCACTGGTCGGTGGCGCGGCCTACGAGGCCCATGGCCACCCTCTACCCGAGTCCACGCTCAAGCTGGCCAAAGCCGCCGACGCCATCCTGTTTGGCGCGGTGGGCGACTGGAAATACGACAAGCTCGACCGCCCATTGCGCCCCGAGCAAGCCATTTTGGGTTTGCGCAAAAACCTCGGCCTGTTTGCCAACTTCCGCCCTGCCATTTGCTACGAGCAACTGGTGCACGCCTCCAGCCTTAAGCCCGAGCTGATTTCTGGCCTGGACATTCTGATCATCCGTGAGCTGACGGGTGACATCTACTTCGGCCAGCCCCGTGGCCGTCGCATCGCCACCGATGGCCACTTTCCCGGTGCCGAAGAAGCCTTCGACACCATGCGCTACAGCAAACCAGAAATCGAGCGTATCGCCCACGTCGCATTCCAGGCCGCACGCAAGCGCAGCAAGCGCGTGACCAGCGTGGACAAGGCCAATGTGTTGGAAACCTTCCAGTTCTGGAAAGACGTGGTAACCGAGGTCGGGCTACAGTACCCTGACGTGGCGCTGGACCATATGTACGTCGACAACGCCGCCATGCAATTGGTCAAAGAGCCCAAACGTTTTGACGTGGTCGTTACCGGCAATATGTTTGGCGACATCTTGTCGGACGAGGCCTCCATGCTGACCGGCTCCATCGGCATGTTGCCTTCGGCGTCTCTGAACGCCAGCAACCAGGGCCTGTACGAACCCAGCCATGGCAGCGCACCCGACATCGCGGGCAAAGGCATTGCCAACCCGCTGGCCACCATTCTGAGCGCCGCCATGATGCTGCGCTTCAGTCTGAACCAAGAGGCATCCGCACTGCGCATTGAAGCCGCAGTCAAAAAAGTGCTGGAACAGGGTCTGCGCACAGCAGACATCTACAGCCAGGGCACCACCCGCGTCAGCACCCAGGAGATGGGCGACGCCGTTGTCAAGGCCTTGTCAGCCTAGGCCTTACAATATTGCCCATGCAAGCCCATTTCATGCCCCCAATTCAACAGTTTTTTGCTGTGAAGATGGGTGCCTGCGCCGGGCTGGCAGCGGCAGGGTCCTCCGTGACCAAAACGACAACCATTATTGGCTGACACAGCCCGGTTCGTCGCGCCCCTTCCGGCCAGACGAGCCGGGCAGATGAAATTTTTCTATTTCGCAAATCTGAAAGGGCAATTGTCATGAAAGTAGGTAATCTCGTAGGTCTCGTCGGCTGGCGCGGCATGGTTGGCTCGGTCCTGATGGACCGCATGGACGCAGAAGGCGACTTCGCGCTCATCGAGCCCATGTTCTTCTCGACCTCCAACGCAGGTGGCAAAGCCCCCGCCTGGGCCAAGAACGAGACCACGCTGCAAGACGCTTTCAACATTGACGCGCTCAAGCGCTGCGACATCATCATCAGCGCCCAGGGCGGCGACTACACAACTGACGTGTTTCCCAAGCTGCGCGCTGCGGGCTGGAACGGCCACTGGATCGACGCCGCATCCACCCTGCGCATGGAATCCGACGCAGTCATCATTCTGGACCCGGTCAATATGCCGGTCATCAAAAATGCGTTGGCCAATGGTGGCAACAACTGGGTGGGGGGCAACTGCACCGTCAGCTGCATGCTGATGGGCGTGGGCGCGTTGTACAAAGCCGGTTTGGTCGAGTGGATGAGCACCCAAACCTACCAGGCCGCCTCGGGCGGTGGTGCCCAGCACATGCGTGAACTGCTGACTCAGTACGGCACGCTCAACGCGGAAGTCCGCGCCCTGCTGGACGACCCCAAGAGCGCGATTCTGGAAATCGACCGCAAGGTCATCGCCAAACAACGTGCCCTGACCGACGCTGAAACTGCCAACTTTGGCGTACCACTGGGTGGCTCCCTGATTCCCTGGATCGACAAAGACCTCGGCAACGGCATGTCCAAAGAAGAGTGGAAGGGCATGGCCGAGACCAACAAGATTTTGGGGCTGGGCGAAGGCTTCAGCGTCCCCGCCATTCCCGTGGACGGCTTCTGCGTGCGCGTGGGCGCGATGCGCTGCCATAGCCAAGCACTGACATTCAAATTGAAGAAAGACGTGCCCGTGGCTGACATCGAAGCCATGATCGCGGCCGACAACGAATGGGTCAAAGTGGTGCCCAACACGCGCGAGGCCACTATCAAAGACCTCACACCGGTGGCCGTCACCGGCACCATGACGATTCCGGTGGGCCGCGTGCGTAAGTTGGCGATGGGGCCAGAGTACGTGGGCGCATTCACCATTGGTGACCAGTTGCTGTGGGGCGCTGCGGAACCCCTGCGCCGCATGCTGCGCATTCTGCTTGAGGCGTAACAGGGCTGTTACAGCTCGTTGTCGAATGGCAACAACGGGCCCAAACCCAAGCCTAGAACCACCCTGGCTATCCAAGTTAAAAGGTTCCTTAGCTTGTCAGGCTAAGGCATTGATGTTAAGGTACTTTTTACATTTTGAAAGTCAGGCCGCGAGGCTGCAATTCGGCTTGGAAATTGCGGCTCGCCTGTACACCGGAGGCTAATAAATTGATAGCAAAGTCACATCGTTGGCAAAAGACCGCCATTGCGGCCGCAGCCATTGCGTTGCTCGGGTTCACGTCAACCGGAGCGCTGGCGCTTTCGCTGGGTCGCATTACCGTTTTATCTGCATTGGGTGAACCACTGCGCGCTGAAATCGATGTGCCCGAAATCAACGCCGAAGAAGCCGCCTCCCTGCGCGCCAGCGTTGCGTCTCCGTCCGCTTTTGTCGCCGCAGGGCTCGAATACAACCCCGCCATGTCGGGCTTGCAAACCAGCCTGCAGCGCCGCCCCGATGGACGTGCATTCATTCGCTTGACCAGCGACCGGTCTATCAACGACCCGTATGTCGACATGATTCTGGAAGCAACATGGTCATCTGGACGCATTGTCCGGGACTACACCATGCTGTTCGATCCTCCGACTTTGCGTCAGGCCGCAGCCCCTACTCTGGCACAAGTCACGGCAGCGCCCCCTGCTGCTGCAAGCGTACCCACCCCTGCAGTTGCCACAACAGCGCCAAGCCCGTCGGCCCCCAGCACAGGCACCGTACGTACTGCCCCGGCCAAGGCCACCAAGCCTGCCGCCGTTGCACCTGGGACAACCGCACCGTCCGCTGCCGCCTCTGCTGCAGAGGGTCAGCAAGTCACCGTCAAGAATGGTGACACCGCCAGCAAGATTGCATCCCGTGGCGTGACTTCCGGCGTGTCGCTAGACCAAATGCTCGTCGCCATGCTGCGCTCGAACCCGGATGCGTTTGTCAACAGCAACCTGAACCGGCTGCGCAGCGGTGCTGTGCTGAACATGCCCACCGCGCAGCAAGCGCAGAGCGTCGCGCCCAAAGAAGCGTCGCAAATGGTCGTGGCCCAGAGCAAAGACTTCAATGATTTCCGGCGCAATCTGGCAACCAACGCCCCGAAAGCCGATGTCGCCCCCGCTGACCGCAGCGCCAGTGGCAGCGTCGGCGCCAAGGTGGAAGACAAAAAGGCCGTGGCTGCAACGCCAGACAAGCTGACCCTGTCCAAAGGCTCGGTACAAGCCAAAGCCGAAGACGCCAAGATTGCCAAAGAGCGCGCCGACAAAGAAGCGGCCGCCCGTGCAGCCGAAATCGCCAAAAACATTGGTGACCTCACCAAACTTGGGGCCGCCAGTGCGCCCAAGGCAGTAACCGTGCCCGCGGCGGCACCCGCTGCTGTGGCGTCGGCGCCCAAAGTCGCTCCAGCGATAGCGGTGGCTGCAGCCCCTGCGGCATCTAGCCCGATGGCGGCGGCCTCGGCACCTGCTCCTGCACCAGTTGCTGCGGTGTCCGCACCCGCCAAGCCCAAGCCACCCGTTGTGGCCATGCCCGTGCCCCAAGAACCCCCTGGGGTGCTGGACGAGTTGCTCGGTGACCCCCTGGTGCCCGCTGCGGCCGGTGGTCTGGTCGCGTTGCTGGGCGGCTTTGCCTTCTGGCGCATGCGCGAGCGCAAAAAGAACGCCAGCCGTGTAGACAGTTCCTTCCTGGAGAGCCGTCTTCAACCCGACTCCTTCTTTGGTGCCAGTGGTGGCCAACGTATTGATACGTCCAATGAGAGCCCGGGCAACCCGTCTTCCATGGTGTACTCCACCAGTCAGCTCGATGCTGCGGATGACGTCGATCCGGTGGCCGAAGCCGATGTGTACTTGGCCTATGGGCGTGACTTGCAAGCCGAAGAAATTCTGAAAGAAGCCGTACGCCACAACCCTGGCCGCCTGGCGATCCATACCAAGCTACTCGAGATTTTTGCCAAACGCCGGGATGCAGCCAGCTTCCAAGCCTCAGCCCAACAAGCCCTGGCGCTTACCGGTGCGGACTCCGCCGAATGGGTGCGTATTTGCCAAATGGGTCTGTCCATCGACCCCGACAACCGCATTTACCAGCCCGGTGGCGCAACCACCAGCTCCTTCATGCCTGCCAGCGCAGCTGCCGCCGGTGTGGTATCGGCTTTTGGTGCGACGATTCCCCAGTCCTCCAACGCGGAACTCACTGCGGTACCAACCGGTGTCGATCTCGACCTGGATCTGGACTTCTCCATCGACGATGAGCCCGCCAGTGCCATCAGCGACGTCACCGGTTCCACGGTGCCGCACCAAGAGCAAACCGTCAAAATGGAAGTGCCAGACCTAGACCACATGGCGCTGGACTTTGACATTTCTGGCCCCGCTGAACTCGACGCATCGCCTGGAATGCAAGCACTCAACCTGTCGATGGATTCGCACACCGGCCACACAGAGCCCGCCCCCATCGCAAGTAACTTTGAAGCTACCGGCATCATGGCGGTTGAGGCGCACCACGCGGCTGAACCCGCCAAACCAGACACCTCCGGCATGCTGGAATTTGATATGAGTTACCTGTCGTTGGATCTCGATCCACCTGCCAGTGCGGCCAACGGCGCCATGGATTCCACCGCGTCCATCAATGGCGATGATCCACTGGAGACCAAACTTGCGTTGGCCGAAGAGTTCATCTCCATCGGCGACGACGACGGTGCCCGCGCCCTGATCGAAGAAGTGGTGGCGCAAGCTACCGGTGAAATGCGCGCCAAAGCACAACGTGTTTTGGCAACGCTGGGCTAAAGCGTCCGCTGGGCGCGTCCGTTTGTGGTTATAGGTCGATTAGCGTCATGGTTAGCGCCATGAGAGTGGCGCTGGGCATCAGCTACAACGGACAGGCCTACCAGGGCTGGCAAAGCCAGTCCTCCGGCCAAACCATCCAAGACAAGCTTGAAAAAGCGCTGAGCAAATTTGCGGCACAGCGTGTGTCCACCCTCTGCGCAGGCCGTACCGACGCTGGCGTGCACGGCATCATGCAGGTGGTGCACTTTGACACGCCGCTGGAGCGTGACACCCATTCCTGGGTGCGTGGCACCAACGCCTACCTGCCCCGTGACATTGCCGTGCAATGGGCCGTGGTCCCCCCCGAGGGATTTCACTGCCGCGCCTGTGCCACCTCACGGCGCTATGCCTATGTGCTTTACGAATCCCCCATCCGCCCCAGTATTGATCTGGGCCGGGTTGGTTGGACTTTTCACACACTCGATTTGGCGGCCATGCGGCAGGCCGCCGACCTGCTATTGGGAGAGCACGACTTCACCTCGTTTCGGGCTTCGCAGTGCCAGGCCTTGAGCCCGGTGAAGACCATCACTGAAATTGTTTTCAGCAAGCGCGGATCGTACTGGCGCATCGAGTTCGAGGCCAATGCGTTTTTGCACCACATGATCCGCAACATCATGGGCTGCCTGGTGGAGATTGGCAAAGGCAAGAAACCACCGCAGTGGATGGCCGAGGTGCTGGCCGCACGCGACCGCCGCGCCGCCGCGCCCACGTTTTCGCCAGACGGTTTGTACTTTCTGGGTCCACGCTACGACGCCAAGTGGGGCATTCCCGACCACGCGTCTGCGTATGATGGGTTGCCATGACACTGACTAGAACCCGTATCAAAATTTGTGGCCTAACCCGCGAGCAGGACGTTGACGCCGCGGTCGCTGCGGGTGCTGACGCCATCGGTTTTGTGCTGTACGCCAAAAGCCCACGGGCGGTTACACCCGAGCGTGCCGCCGAATTGGCCCGCCGACTGCCACCTTTTGTCACGCCGGTGCTGCTGTTTGTCAACGCGAGTGCTACAAAAATCATAGCTGCTTGCGCAATGGTGGCGGGGGCTACCATCCAATTTCATGGTGATGAGACTCCTCAGGACTGCCTGCTGGCCACCGCCCACGGCGCACGTCCCTACTTGCGCGCAGCCCGTATTCCCTTGGGCGATGGCGCGGTGGCGTTTGACCTCGTAAAATACGCACACGACTTTTCAGCCGCCCAGGCCATCCTGCTCGACGCCCATGTGGACGGGTATGGCGGGGGCGGCAAAACATTCAATTGGTCACTTCTTCCTCCAAACGTCAACGCTCACCTCGTCTTGAGTGGTGGACTCACACCTGCAAACGTGGGCGATGGAATCGCCCAGGTACGGCCGCGCTGTAAATCGCTGGCCGTCGACGTGAGCTCGGGCGTTGAAGCCTGCGATGCAGACGGCAAACCGCTGCGTGGCATCAAAGACCCCGAAAAAATAAAACAGTTTGTCGCCGCCGTGCGCGCCGCCGACCAACATCTTGCAGGATAGAAATCAATGTTTGACTACCAACAACCCGGCCCCAGCGGCCACTTTGGCAAATACGGCGGCAGCTTTGTCTCCGAAACGCTCACCCACGCCATCAACGAGTTGAAAGACGCGTACGCCAAGTACCAGCTTGATCCGGCCTTCATCGCCGAATTCAAGTCCGAGCTGGCCCACTTTGTCGGCCGCCCCTCCCCGGTCTACCACGCAGCCCGCATGAGCCGCGAGATGGGCGGCGCGCAGATCTTCTTGAAACGCGAAGACCTGAACCACACCGGTGCCCACAAGATCAACAACACCATCGGCCAGGCCATGCTCGCCAAACGCATGGGCAAGCCGCGCGTGATTGCCGAGACCGGTGCCGGCCAGCATGGCGTGGCCACGGCCACCATCTGCGCCCGCTACGGGCTGGAGTGCGTGGTCTACATGGGCAGTGAAGACGTCAAGCGCCAAAGCCCCAATGTGTACCGCATGAAACTGCTGGGCGCGACCGTGGTGCCGGTAGAGAGCGGCAGCAAAACGTTGAAAGACGCCTTGAACGAAGCCATGCGCGACTGGGTTGCCAATGTGGACAACACTTTCTACATCATCGGCACCGTGGCCGGTCCGCACCCCTACCCGATGATGGTGCGCGACTTCCAGAGCGTGATTGGCGAAGAATGCCTGGTGCAAATGCCCGAAATGCTGAAGGCCGCTGGCT
>JBEEJM010000348.1:0-4659 GCA_041169205.1 Pseudomonadota bacterium
AGGTTTCCGTGATCACCAGCGACAAATCGGCAGCCGCATCGGCCTCGGCGATATCGAGCAAGCCGACAGGGGTGATCAACAACTTGAACGTCATGTCACGCCACTGGATCAGCACGACGCGGCCCTTTTGTCGGGCCAGACGCTCCATGGCCTGCGGTTCTTGTTGCAGCACATGGTTGAGCACCAGCACCGTCTTGCGCTGGGCTTCGTCTACCGCCCATGCCGGGGGTGACAATGGAAGACCAAGATTTTGGAAGAAACCTTCCAGCAATGAAAATGGGGACTGTGTTGCCATAGCCCCCATTATCCTTGACGGGAAGAGCAAGACTATTGCAGGGCTTGCACGCCGGCGACCAACCAGCCGCTGGCACCGGTCTTGGCCTTGGTCATGTTCCAGACTTCGCGGAACGGGTTGGGGCCCGCCGAGGGCTCTTCGCGGATCATTCCGGAGAATTCCACGCTGGCCATAAATTCATCGGCCAGTTCTTCAATGCCCAACAAGCGGGCTTCGATCATGACCACTTCGGTGTGGTTGGGTTCGCTGCCGGTGTGCTTCTCGCGCTCCGACAGCTGAGTCTGAATTTCTTGCAGCATGCCGTCAGTCATCATGGCGCGCAGCGATGCAATGTCGGAACGGTCCCAAGCGGCCTGCAGAGTCACAAAATTGCCTTTGGCTGCAGTCAGGAAGCCTTCACTGTCAAAGCCGGCGGGAATGCCCCAGCTCTGTGAGCCCATGAGGGCCGAACCAATCATGGAGCCCGACTGTGCGCCACTGTCCAGGGGCATGACGTTGCTGCGCTCAAACGGGCGGGCCGATGCGTCGTTACCCACATTTTCGGGGCGGTAAAGCTTGGGCGTGGTTGCTGCTGCAGGCACGTTGCCAGCACCCTGGAACGCAAAGGGGCTCGCGTCTTGCGTCTGCGCCGCACGGCGGTTACGCATGAACCAGCCAATCGCCATCATGACGCCCAAGGCCAACAGACCAAACATCAAGATATTGCCAAACGCTTCACCCATGCCCATGGAGTGGGCCAACCACGCCAGGCCCAACCCGGCGGCCAGGCCACCCAGCATGGCACCCCAAGGACGCTTAGGCGCAACCGCGGGGGCCGCGGCAGGCGCAGGCTTGGGCGCAGCTGCGGCGCTATTCATGGGCGTGCCAGGGGCCGCAGGGGCCGCCTTTTGCGTCACGTTGCTGCTTTGCTTGCCAAATGAGCCTCCGCCGCCCATGCGTTTGGCCGCCTCTGCGTTGAGCCCTGACAGAGCCAATACCAACGCCAAACCTACAGTCCACAATTTCATGCGTATCTCCGAAAAACAATTACTTCAGCACTTGATTCCAACATGCAACGCCGCTACACCGCCGGTGAGGTTGTGATAGTCCACATGGCCAAATCCACCTTTGTGCATCATGGCCTTTAGCTCTTGCTGGCTCGGGTGCATGCGAATGGACTCTGCCAGATAGCGATAACTGGAGTCGTCACCCGCCACCAGCTTGCCCAAACGCGGCAGTACTTTGAACGAATACCAGTCGTAAACCTTCTCCAGTGGAGCCGCCACTTTGCTGAATTCCAGCACCAAAAGTTTGCCACGGGGTTTCAAAACGCGGTTCATCTCGGCCAGCGCTACGTCTTTGTGGGTCATGTTGCGCAGGCCAAAGGCCACGCTCACCAGATCAAAATAGTTGTCTGGGAATGGCAGTTTTTCGGCGTCGCACACCATCGTGGGCAGGGACACGCCGGCATCGAGCAGGCGGTTGCGGCCCGTGGACAGCATGGCTTCGTTGATATCGGTGTGCACCACTTGGCCGCTTTTGCCTACTTTTTTGGAGAAAGCCAAGGCCAAATCGCCCGTGCCACCAGCGATATCCAACGCGCGGTCACCTTCTTGCAGATTGGCCACCATCACGGTGTAAGACTTCCAGACGCGGTGCAAACCGGCCGACATCAGGTCGTTCATCAAATCGTATTTGGGGGCGACCGAGTCAAACACGGTGCGCACATGGCGCGCCTTCTCGGCCTCGTCAACCGACTGGAATCCAAAATGGGTGGTGCTCATGCCCCGATTCTAAGCAATATCGGCATGCAGCCCCCAGAGAATGTGCGCAGGCAGCTATCAAAACGATAGCGTCATGACACCCCCTGCAAACTCAGTGGCTGGCGCAGCTGTGGCCCGCTTTGTCCGCCATGGGGGCATCGCGCCCCACACCGGCGGCAGCCAAACGGGTTTCGTAGTCCTGCCAAAGCTTGTCTTGCTGCGAGCCCAAAAAGTACAGGTACTCCCAGGTGAAGATGCCCGTGTCATGCCCGTCCGAGAACCCGGGCTGCACGCCGTAGTTGCCCACCGGCTCCAGCCCTGTCAGAGTGACCTCACGCTTGCCAGTTTGCAGGGTTTCCTGGCCGGGTCCGTGCCCCTGCACTTCGGCCGAAGGCGAGTACACCCGCATCAGCTCGAACGGAATGCGGAAACTCGCACCATCGGAAAAACTGATCTCCAGTGCGCGCGACTGGGCATGCACCGTGATGTCGGTGGGCGTTGGCGCCCCGGCCTTCAAACCTGCCATGGCTCAGTCCTTTGTTCGTTAAACCAGCACGCGCTCAATGCCACCGGCATTGGCGGTCTGCACGTATTCGGGCAGCCACTCCTTGCCCAAAATTTGGTTGGCCATTTCGACCACGATGTAGTCGGCTTCCAGCAATCCGTTGTTCAGGTCGTTGCCATAGCGCGTCAGGCCCTGCAAGCAGCTGGGGCAGCTGGTCAGAATTTTGACGTTGCCGGACTCTGCCACCGTGCCGCTGGCGCGCAGCGCAATCTCACCCTTGCGGATTTCTTCTTCCTTGCGAAAGCGCACTTGGGTGGCAATATCCGGACGGGTCACCCCCAGCGTGCCCGACTCGCCGCAGCAGCGCTCGCTCTTGATAACGTTGTCACCGATGAGCCCCTTGACGGTTTTCATCGAGTCGCCCAACTTCATCGGGTTGTGGCATGGCTCGTGGTACAAAAATCCGCCCTGGCCCGCTGGCAAAGTAATGCCTTTTTCCAGCAGGTACTCGTGGATGTCAATGATGCGGCTGCCCGGGAAGATGTCTTCAAACTTGTAGCCCTGCAGCTGGTCGTAACAGGTACCGCAGCTCACCACCACGGTCTTGATATCGAGGTAGTTGAGGGTGTTGGCCACCCGGTGGAACAGCACGCGGTTGTCGGTGATCATCTTTTCGGCTTTGTCCGCCTGGCCGCTGCCGCGCTGGGGATAGCCGCAGCACAGGTAGCCTGGTGGCAACACGGTTTGCACGCCTGCATGCCAGAGCATGGCCTGCGTGGCCAATCCGACTTGGGAGAACAATCGTTCCGACCCGCAACCCGGAAAGTAAAACACCGCCTCGGTCTCGGCCGTGGTGGTCTTGGGGTTGCGGATGATGGGCACGTAGTCCGCGTCTTCAATGTCCAACAGCGCGCGTGCGGTCTTCTTGGGCAGGCCACCGGGCATCTTCTTGTTGATGAAGTGGATCACCTGCTCTTTGATGGGCGCGGTGCCCACCGTGGCGGGCGGCTTGTTCGACTGTTTTCTGGCGGCCAGGCGCAACACCTGGTTGGCCAGCCGCTGGACTTTGAAGCCCACGCCCACCATCAGCGAGCGCATCAGCTTGATGGTCTCGGGGTTGGTGGCATTCAGAAAAAACATGGCGGCAGCATTGCCGGGACGGAACGACTTTTTGCCCATCTTGCGCAGCAGGTTGCGCATGTTCATGGTCACATCGCCAAAGTCAATCTTCACCGGGCACGGCGACAGGCACTTGTGGCACACCGTGCAGTGGTCGGCCACGTCTTCGAACTCTTCCCAATGCCGGATGCTGATGCCACGGCGCGTTTGCTCTTCGTACAGAAATGCCTCCACCAAGAGGGACGTGGCCAGAATCTTGTCGCGTGGGCTGTACAGCAGGTTGGCGCGCGGCACATGGGTGCTGCACACCGGCTTGCACTTGCCGCAGCGCAGGCAGTCTTTGACCGAATCGGCAATCGCGCCAATGTCGCTCTGCTGCATGATCAGCGACTCGTGGCCCATCAGGCCGAAGGACGGCGTGTAGGCGTTGGTCAAGTCTGAATGCAGCAAGGAATCGGCCCCTAGCCCCCGTCCCGCTTGCGTGGACAGCTCCTTATTTCGTAGCAGCTTGCCTTTGTTGAAGCGTCCCTCAGGGTCGACCTTGGCCTTGTAATCGGTAAATGGTTGCAGTTCGGCATCGGTCAGAAACTCCAGCTTGGTGATGCCAATACCGTGTTCGCCCGAAATCACGCCATTGAGCGAGCGCGCCAGCGCCATGATGCGTTTGACGGCACCGTGTGCGGCCTGCAGCATTTCGTAGTCGTCACTGTTCACCGGCAAGTTGGTGTGCACATTGCCGTCACCGGCGTGCATGTGCAGTGCCGCCCAGACACGGCCTTTGAGCACGCGCTGGTGCACGGCATTGCACTCTTTCAGGAGCGGCTCGAACGCGCCACCGCTAAAGATGTTCTGCAACGGGGCGCGAATCTGCGTCTTCCAGCTGGCGCGCAAGGTATGGTCCTGCAACTGCGGGAACAGCGTTTCCACCCCGTCCAGCCAACCGGCCCACAGCGTGCGCACCTCGCCAATCAGGGCCAGGGCTTGCGCCACCCGGTCTG
>JBEEJM010000349.1:0-3601 GCA_041169205.1 Pseudomonadota bacterium
ATGCAGCCAATGTTGGCGCTGATGATGACCTCGTCTTGGCTCGCCGCCAGATAGTCCAGTTTGCGGTCACGCAACTGGTAGGACAACACCGGGTTGAGCACCGAGTAGGTGCCCGCAGAACCACAGCACAGGTGAGACTCGTTGGCCGCAATGCGCACGCTAAAACCCAACTCGGCCAAGTGCTGCTCCACCCCGCCCTTGAGCTTTTGCCCGTGTTGCAGGGTGCACGGTGGGTGAAACACCAACGCGGGCTGGCCTGCCACCCGAACCTTGTTGCGCAGCGAAGCAAGCAAGCTGGGCAGCATTTCGCTCAGGTCTTGGGTCAATGCGCTGATGCGCTCAGCTTTGGCGGCATAGACCGGATCATCCCGCAGGATGTGCCCGTATTCCTTGACCGTCACCCCACAGCCGGACGCATTCATGACCAGTGCCTCAACCCCCTGCTCGACATAGGGCCACCAGGCGTCGATATTGGCGCGCATCTCCGCTTTGCCACCGTCCTGATCATTCAAGTGGAACTTGACCGCGCCGCAGCAGCCCGCCTTGGTCGCCACAATGACCTGCACGCCAGCGGCGTCTAGCACCCGCGCCGTGGCGCTGTTGATATTGGGGGCCATGGTGGGCTGCACGCAGCCAGCCAACATCAAGACTTTGCGCAGGCGCGCTGTCTTAGGCCAGACACCGGCAGCCTGCTTGGAAGGCACCTTGTTCTTAAGACTGGCGGGAAGCAGTGGCCGCACCAATTGACCCAGCTTCATGGCGGGACCGAACAGCGGCGAGGGTAGCCCTTCTTTCAACGCCCAACGCACGATTCTTTCGGTTGCGGGGCGCGGCACTTTGGCATCCACCAACTTGCGGCCAATGTCCACCAAGTGACCGTAGTCCACGCCGCTGGGGCAGGTGCTTTCGCAGTTGCGGCAGGTCAGGCAGCGGTCCAAGTGCATCTGGGTTTTGCGGGTCGGCGTCGCGCCTTCCAGCACCTGTTTCATCAGATAGATACGCCCCCGCGGGCCGTCCAGCTCGTCGCCCAACAGCTGGTACGTGGGGCAGGTGGCAGTGCAAAACCCGCAATGCACGCACTTGCGCAGGATGGCCTCGGCCGCCAACCCATCGGGCGTGTTCTGGTACTCAGGCGCTAGCGTGGTTTGCATGGGGAGTCAGGCCGAGGTTAAAAATTCCGTGGGGGTCAAAACTGGTTTTGAGGCGTTGCTCGACAGCCGTTTGCGCATAGCTTTTTTTACCAAATTGGCCTTTAGCCGCCGTGGAATATGCGTGAACAGCTATGAAAACAGTAGCATTTCCACCCACCCGCTGGGCAACTGTCTGCAGTGTTTCGGCGGCGTCCATGGGTGCCCAAAGCCAGCGCAAGCCGCCATGCCATTCAATCAACTGCGCCCACGGCACGGGAAGCACTGGAGCGGTCTGGGGCACGCTCAGTCGCCACAACGCCAAAGCAGGATCTGCCGGGCGGTGGAAAAAAGGCAGCTTTTGGTCGCGGCACAGTGCCCAGTCGGGTTGGGCCTGTGCGTTGTCCATGCGGGTGCCTGCCAAGTCGGCCCGCATGCGAACCACCGCGGCCTCCACCGCGGCCACGGCACCACGCAGCCGCACAAACAGCAAGTCTTTGGCCGGCACCACCGCAGGGGCAGAATCGTCATGCACCCAGCAACTGGCGTTCAGCGGAAGCGGCTCGCCGCCCCAGCGGTGCAGCTGCTCCAGCGCTGCGGCTTGGTCTACTTCAAACACCAGCGTGGCTTCTGCGGGCGCAACGGGCAACACCTTCAGTGACACTTCGGTGATCAGCCCCAGTGCGCCCATAGAGCCCACCATGAGGCGGGACACATCGTAGCCCGCCACGTTTTTCATGACCTGGCCGCCAAAGGTAAGGTGCTGCGCCTGGCCATTGATGAGCTTGAGGCCCAGCACGTAGTCACGCACACCGCCAACGCTGGCCCGTGCCGGCCCCGCCAGCCCGGCCGCGACCATGCCACCCACGGTGGCCATGGAAGCACCTTGTGTTTGCGACCAAGCGAAGTGCGGCGGTTCAAACGGCAAACATTGGCCGTGCTCGGCCAGCAGCGCTTCGAGTTCCACCAGCGGAGTCCCTGCGCCTGCGGTCACGACCAGCTCGCTGGGCTCGTAGCTCAGCACGCCGCTGAAACCCCCGGTTTCAAGCACATCGCCCGCAGGGTTGGGGCCGTAAAAATCTTTGCTGCCTCCACCACGGATGCGCAGTGGCGCTCCACTGGCCATAGCGGCCTGAATACGCGCAGTGGCGGCTGAGGTGGCGTGTTCCATGGATTGCATGCCAGCGATGGTACGTGGCACGCCCCGGCCTTAGCGTGAATTTTTTGAAACCAAAAGGTTCAAAAAATTAGTCTGCCTAATCGACGAAGGTGTTCACCGGCAGCCCCGGCACATCGACCCGCATAGAAAACACGCAACCCGACTGCGGGTACCGCTCCAGCTCCGCCGCGCTGCGGCCATGGCGCGCGGTCGTGATGTACAGCGTTTGCAGGTCTTCCCCACCAAAGCAGGGCATGGTGGGGCATTGCGCGGGCGTGGCGATCTCATGCAGCAAAGTGCCGTCGGGCGCGAACTTGGCAATACGCGCGCCTTCAAACATCGCGGCGTAGTAGTTGCCCCGCACGTCCACCGCTGCACCGTCTGGGCGGCCTGCGTAGCCCGTGTTCGCAAAATTCCAACCCGCCGGTTTAGCGGGAAACTGCACATGGGTGCGGTGGGCACTGAGTACGTTTTGCGTCAAGTCGTAGTCCCAAGCATGCACCACATGGCTGGGCGTATCGGACCAATACAGGGTGCGGTTGTCCGGGCTCCAGGCCAGGCCATTGGCGGTCAACGCGTCACCGGCTTGCCGCTGCACCACAGGCGTGCCACTGCGGCAGTCGATGGAATACAGCGCGGCCGCACGCGCCGCCTTGGGCTCGTCAATCGTGCCCACCCAGAAGCGACCCAACGCATCGCACTTGCCGTCGTTGGCACGGAGGGTTGCGGTGTCGTAGGGCAAGGTGGTGATGGGCGTAAGCGCCCCACCCCACTCCCTCGCACGAAAGACGCCGTGGCGCAAGGCCAGCACCAATCCACCGCTGGCAGCGGGCGCAATGCAGCCCGGCTCGGAGGGCATTTCCCACGCCTGCACCGTGCCCCTATCGATGTGGGCACGCAAGACTTTTTTGCCCGGAATGTCCACCCAATACAGGGTGTGCTCCTGGGGATGCCAGAAAGGGGATTCACCCAATTCGTAAGTTTCAGGCGACAAGGCCTGCCAGCTCACGCGGCACGCTCCACATCGATGCGCATTTCGCAAGAAAAGGTTTCTCCGGGCTGCAATATCACCAAGCCCAGTGCATCGGCCGTTGCAACGCCACGCGCCAGCAAGTTCAGGGCGTTGTTGACATGGCTTACGGGCTCAATGGCAATCATCTCCACGTCCGGTTTGGTGTAGACCACCAAACGGCGCAGGTTCGAGCTCACCCGGGCATGCATCAGCGCGTCACGCAAATGCAGCGCACCGCGCCAGCCGTCAAAACAATGGTCTACCGTGAGGTCTGCGCATGCTTGGTCAAGGCCAGGGCTGCTC
>JBEEJM010000350.1:0-5977 GCA_041169205.1 Pseudomonadota bacterium
TCGACGATGACGGCGCTGCCGCCACCTTTGCGGTGGGCTAGCTGGTAGGCCGCTTCCACATCGCTTTGGGTGCGCAAATCGAGCGACACGCCACGGCCATGGTTGCCGTCATAGGGCTTGATGACCACGGGCACGCCAATGTCTTGTGCGGCTTCCCAGGCTTTTTCGGCACTGCGTACCAAGGAGCCCTCGGGCACCGGCACGCCACAAGCTTTGAGCAGCGACTTGGTGAGGTCTTTGTCGCTGGCAATTTCTTCGGCGATGGCCGAGGTCTGGTCAGTCTCGGCGGTCCAGATGCGGCGCTGCGCAATGCCATAGCCGAGTTGCACCAGGTTGCCTTCGGTCAGACGGATATGCGGAATGCGCCGGTCAGTGGCGGCATCCACAATGTGGGCAGTGCTGGGCCCCAGACACAAGTCGTCCACCATGTCCCGCAACACCGCGACTTGCGCCGCCACGTCAAAGGGCGCGTCATGGATAGCCGCCAACACCAACTCGCGGCCTGCTAGAAGCGCGGCACGGCCGACGTTTTCCTGGCGCGTGCGAAATGCAATTTTGTAGATGCCGCGCTGGGACGTCTGGCGAGCCTTGCCGAAACCGGTGCGCATGCCAGCCAGGTTTTGCAGCTCCAGCGTGACGTGCTCCAGGATGTGGGCGGCCCAAGTACCTTCGGCAACGCGCTGCAGAAACCCACCGCGCACGCCGGGGCTGCAGTGGTGTTCTATCAGGCTTGGAAGCAGGGTGACTAGCCGGTCGTAAAAGCCGGGCAGCGTATTGGAAGGAAAGTCTTCCAGTTCACCAATATCAACCCAAGCCTCGATGACAGGCCGGTAGGTCCAGATATTGGGGCCACGCAGGTGTGTTACCCGAAGAATGTCGATATTTTTCTTACTCGTCATGGCTCTTTGTGGATTGGGCAGTCCACCGACTTGGCGCTGTCTGCGTTGTGTATTCTCGCTCACCCGGGGCATGCGCTCCGGGGTATGGGGGTTCAGAGGGTAGTATCGTCAAGTTATCAGCTTTCCCGCTTACAAGTAAATCCTAACCGTTGTTGTCAATGACCATTGAAGTACCCGCTGTTTCTGCCCTTTCAGGAGATTTGACGCTCGCATGGCGCGAAGAAGTGCAAAAGCGACTTCTTCCACAGGAAAACGTTTTGGCGACGCTGGAGGTTGACCTCAACCACCAACTGCATTTTGTGCGCGGTTGGGTGGTGGTTACCAGCCAACGCGTTCTCAGCCGCGCCAATGGAGACGCGGACTGGCAACAGTGGGATCTGCGTGACGGGCTGACCGTGCAGCTGCACGACCACGCTGGCGTGGGCCATTTGGACTTGCTGGATGGCCATGGATTGCTTCACACGTGGCGCTTTACGCTGGGGCAGAATCTGCTCGCCATCCGTTGGGTAGACCAATTTCAGGCGCAGCTACAAAGCACCGTGTCTGGCAAGCCTCTGGTGCAAGCGCTCAAAAATGTGTGTCCCAGCTGCAAAGCACCCCTGGAGCCGGACCAAGAAGAGTGCCCCATTTGCACCAAGGTGGTCCACACACCGCCCTCCACTTGGACGCTGTTTCGTTTGTGGCGTTTTGCCAAGCCCTACAAGGGGCAGTTGGGGCTTGGTTTTTTGCTGCTGCTGTTGAGCACCGCTGCCAGCCAAGTGCCGCCTTATCTGACGGTGCCGTTGGTGGACAAGGTGCTGATTCCATTCCAGAACGGTCAACACATTGAGTCCAGCACCATTGCCTGGTATCTCTCGGGGTTGCTGGGTTCCGGCATATTGGCCTGGGGCCTAAGCTGGGCCAAAACCTATATTCTGGCGTTGGCCTCTGAGCGCATTGCGGCGGATTTGCGCACCACCACCTACGAGCATTTGCTGCGGCTGTCTCTGGAATATTTTGGCGGCAAGCGCACCGGCGATTTGCTGTCACGCGTGGGCAGCGAGAGTGACCGTATTGCGGTGTATCTGTCCTTGCACCTGACCGACTTTGCCAGCGACATTGTCATGATTGCCATGACCGCCGTGATTCTGTTCTCGATGGACCCGTATCTGGCGCTCATTACGCTGGTGCCGCTGCCGTTTATCGGCTGGATGATCCACTTTGTGCGCTACCGCTTGCGCACCGGTTTTGAGAAGATCGACCGGGTCTGGGGCGAGGTGACTAACGTGCTGGCCGACACCATTCCTGGCATTCGCGTGGTCAAGGCGTTTGCCCAAGAGCAGCGCGAAGCCATGCGCTTTCGTGAGGCCAACAAGCACAACCTGATCGTCAACGACCGCATCAACAAAATTTGGTCTTTGTTCTCGCCTAGCGTGTCGCTGCTGACCGAGATCGGCCTGCTGGTGGTGTGGGGTTTTGGTATCTACCAGGTGTCCAAGGGTGAAATTACGGTGGGCATGCTGCTGGCGGCCATTGCCTACATCAGCCGTTTTTATGGCCGGCTGGATTCGATGAGCCGCATTGTCTCGGTGACGCAAAAATCGGCCTCGGCGGCTAAACGCATATTTGACATTCTGGACCACGTCTCCAGCGTGCCCGAGCCTGTTAACCCGGTGCCCATGGGCAAGGTGCAAGGGCGCATTGAGGTGCGTGAAGTAGGTTTTCGCTACGGCAACCGCGAGGTGAACCGTGGCATTACCCTGAACATTGCTCCGGGCGAAATGATCGGCCTGGTGGGGCACAGCGGTTCGGGCAAGAGCACGCTGGTGAACCTGATCTGCCGCTTTTACGATGTGTCCGAAGGGGCTATTCTGGTGGACGGGGTGGACATTCGTTCCTACGCCATTGCCGATTTTCGGCAGAACATTGGTTTGGTATTGCAGGAGCCGTTTCTCTTTTTTGGCACCATTGCCGAGAACATTGCGTACGGCAAACCGCACGCTACCCGCGAAGAGATCATCGCGTCGGCGCGTGCCGCACACGCCCACGAATTTATTCTGCGCTTGCCCCAGGGTTACGACTCCATGGTGGGTGAGCGCGGGCAGGGCCTGTCGGGCGGTGAGCGCCAGCGCATTTCCATCGCGCGTGCGCTGCTGATCGATCCGCGTATTTTGATACTGGACGAGGCTACGTCGTCGGTCGATTCCGAGACCGAAAAAGAGATTCAAAAGGCATTGGAAAACCTGGTGCAGGGCCGCACCACCATCGCCATTGCGCACCGCCTGTCTACGTTGCACCGGGCCGACCGCCTGGTGGTGTTGGACCGGGGCCGCGTGGTGGAAGAGGGCACGCACGACGCTCTCATGGCCAAAGAGGGCGCGTACTTCAACCTCTACCAGGCGCAGGCACGCAATATGGATGTCGATATGGATGACGCACGATGAGCACGTTGAAACAAGTTACGGCAAGCACCTTTGCGCTGGAGCGCAATGCCTTTGGCAAGCTAATGCTGACCAATGCCCAAGGGGAGCAGTTTCAGGGCGTGGTGCCGGTACGCGCGTTTCCGATTCAGTCCCCTGAAGACGGCATTGCACTGGTCAGCACCGAGGGTCACGAGGTCGCGTGGGTAGACCGCTTGGACGCGGTACCTGAACCGATGCAGGGGCTGATTCGCCATGAACTGGCCACACGCGAGTTCATGCCCGTGATAAACCGGATTGTTGCGGTAACCAGCTTCTCCACGCCTTGCACATGGACTGTCGAGACCGATCGGGGTGAGGCGGATTTCGTGCTGCGTGGGGACGAAGATATTCGGCGCATCGGCAAAGACGGCAGCTTGCTAATCGCCGATACACATGGCATCCAGTATTTCGTGCGCGATCAGTTTGCACTGGACTCCGACAGCAAAAAGATACTGGACCGGTTTTTGTAATTACCCGGCGTTGCGCTGCAATCGCAGTCCCTTGCATTTCCTGCGTTGGACACCATCTTGCAGAAACACATGTTTCCTTGAAAGGGAATCGAAATGACTCTACTGTCTAAGCAACTCGCAATGTTGCTCGCCAAACTGCTCGTCGTTGCATCGCTCGCGACCACCGGTTTCGCCATGGCCCAGGCGGAGCCCAGCATGAACCAGATTTATGCCACCGCGCAGTCAGGAAAACTGGACGACGCCCAAGTGATGGTGCAGCAGGTTCTGATTGCGCATCCGAAAAGCGCCAAAGCCTACTTTGTTCAAGCGGAGTTGTACTCCCGTCAAGGCAAGCCCGATCGCGCCCGGGAGTCGCTGACCACCGCCGAACGGTATGCCCCCGGACTGCCTTTCGCAAAGCCTGACGCCGTTCAAGCGCTTCGTACGCAGCTTGCCGCCAAGCCCGTCACCCATTCCGTCGCACCGCCTGCCGTCAGCTATGCCGCACCGCAGGCTCCTGCGCAATCATCTACATCCTGGGCACTGCCTTTGTTGCTTACAGGCGGCGTCATGGCTGCCGCCTACTTTTTCTTTCGTCGGCGCAACCCAGAGCCGTCCGCGCAGCAACCTGCTTACGCGACCCAACCTGCGTTCGCGACCCAAAATGGCCTGAATGGCCCGCAAATCTTCGGTTCAGGTGGTGGTGCCATGCAACCGGCCTATCCGCAGCAAGGCTATCCACAAGGCACTCCACAACAAAACGGTACCGGACTGGGCGGTCGCATCATGGGTGGCGTGGCCACTGGGCTGGCAGTCGGTGCCGGCGTGATGGCCGCCGAGGCCATCGGACGCAATCTGATGGGCGGGCACAACAACGCGTCGGCGCAATCCGACAGGTTGGATAACAACAACTTTGAGCCCATTGCCACCAATACCGACATGGGTGGCTCCAACTTTGGTATCAATGACACGTCCTGGGATGACGGCGGTGGTGCGGACGCTGGCGGTGGAAGCGATTGGGATAACTGATCCATTTTGCCAATAGGAAGGTGACGAATTAAACTCAACCCTTTGAAGGGTCGCACCATGAAGGCATACGACTACGTCATCGTCGGCGCTGGTTCTGCGGGTTGCGTTTTAGCGTCTAGGCTTTCGCAAGACCCTGCCTGCCAGGTCGCACTTCTGGAAGCGGGCGGCGAAGACAGCGCGCAGGCATTGCGTCAGCCCAACCAATGGCCGTCGTTGTGGGATCGGGCGGAAAGTTGGGGCTACACCACCACCCTGCAGCCGGGCTACAACTTGCGCAATATTCCCTGCCCGAGAGGGAAGGTGCTCGGTGGAACCAGTGCGATCAACGCCATGATCTACATTCGCGGCGATGCGCAGGATTACGACCATTGGCAAAGCATGGGCAACCCTGGCTGGGGATGGCAGGATGTTTTGCCCTACTTTTTGAAATCTGAAGACCAGCAGCGTGGCGCGTCGGCAGTACATGGAGTCGGCGGCCCCTTGACGGTGGCAGACCAGGCGTCACCCCATCGCTTCTCGCTGGCATTTGCCGATGCTGCCGTGGCGGCCGGGCATGCGCCTCAAGCTGATTTCAATGGCGGATCCCCTGCGGGCGCAGGTTTGTACCAAGTGACCATGCGCAATGGTGAGCGTTGCAGTACCGCGACCGCTTTTCTGCAACCCGCGCGTAACCGCAGCAACCTGCACATCATCACGAACGCCCGAACGTTGCGGGTCGTTTTGGACGGGGATCGTGCTACCGGAGTGGACTATTTCGATGGAGCACAAGTGGTGCGCATCCATGCCGCGCGGGAGGTCATCCTCAGTGCAGGCGCGATCGACTCCCCCAAGCTGTTGATGCTGTCCGGCATAGGTGACGCTGCACATCTGGAATCACAGGGTTTGACAGTGCAGCATTCGCTGACCGGAGTCGGAGCCAACCTCTGCGACCATCCGGGTACCAATTTGGTGTTTGCCCCGAAGGTGGTGGACCCCGTACTGCCGACCAGCATCCTTGCAGAAGGTGGCTTGTTTATGAAAAGTGCAACCTTGAACGATGGCTATGCCGCGGACATCCAGTTTTTTGCGATTCCATCGGTGCCACTTCAGGCCGGTGCCCAGGGCACGGCCAAGTGGATGTCCATCGGTGTACAGGCGTGCCGACCCAAGAGTCGGGGGC
>JBEEJM010000351.1:0-4121 GCA_041169205.1 Pseudomonadota bacterium
CGCCCAGACGCTGGGCTTCGTCAAACACCTTGGGCGTGGGCACATAAAAGAACTCGGCACGCGGGTCAATAAAGCGTGTGATGAGCCAGGGACAGGCAATGCGGTCGATCTTGGGCCGCTCGCGGGTGATCCAGCGCGAGGGGTTTTCTCCGGTCACGCCCCAGTCGGGGCGTTTCTGGATGGTGGGCACAGCTTGCGCGCGCCACGCGGCAATGTTGTCTGCGGTGTCGGCATCGGCATCACTACCTTCTTTACCGCCCTCGATACCACCGGCCAGCAGTTGTGCGCTCCAACCAGCCTGATTCAGCCGCGCCACCGCGTCCTCGCTGACGTTGTGCCCATACACGCAGTACACCACCACCGGGCGCGGGGTTTGGCTGAGGGCAAAGGCCTCTACCTGCTCTGGCGTACAGCGCACCGCGCCGCAGACAATGCGTGGACTCTCTACAAATCTGGCTTCTCGCCGCACGTCTAGAACCAGCGGCGCATTCGCACGGCCTAAGGCTGCGGCCAGTGTTGCGGGCGTGATGGTGCGGAATGCTGGGGGTGTGGCGGGCGATGTGGCTGGCAAGCCAGCCTGCGTAGCAATAGCGGTGTCCATGGAATACTCCAATAAAGTTCCAGCGCTTGGACGGGACACCGTCTATCTACAAGAGATTCGGGAGGCTGCTATCCCGATAACGCGATAGTACCGCGTTTTGCAAGAAATGTTAAGCGCGCTGAAAAGCGAACACCGCCGTACTGGCCATGGCATTGGGCCACCGGCGTACCAAGGCGCCGTCTTGCATGCCAAAAGCGTCGGTGACCTGCAACTGGTTTTTAGCTGCCAGCAGCGCAAAGTCGGCAAAGGTGCCCACACGGATGTTGGGTGTGTCGTACCACTGGTAGGGCAAGGTTTTGGTCACCGGCATGCGCCCCATCAGCACCTGCAGGCGGTTAGGCCAATGGCCAAAGTTGGGAAAGGCCACAATGCCCTGCTTGCCTACACGCGCAGTCTCCACCAGCATCACCTCGGCGTTGCGCAGATGCTGCAAGGTGTCGATTTGCAGCACCACGTCAAAACTCTGGTCCTGGAACATGGCCAGGCCTTCGTCCAGGTTGAGCTGGATCACGTTGACGCCGCGGGCCACGCAGGCCTGCACATTGGCGTCGTCAATCTCTACGCCGTAGCCAGTGCAGCCACGCGACGCTTGCAGGTGCGCCAGCAGCGCGCCGTCGCCGCAGCCCAGGTCGAGCACGCGCGCGCCACGGGGCACCATTTGCGCTATGGCATGGTGAAGGGCTTTGTCACTCATGCTGTTCTCGCCTCCACACTTGCCGCCTCGTGAGTGGCGCTGCTCGATTCCCTCGCCACGTTATTGAAATAGGAGCGCACCACCTTCATATAGCGCGCATCGTCGAGCAAAAATGCATCGTGTCCGTGGGGCGCGTCAATCTCGGCATAGCTCACGGCGTGGTTGTTGTCCAGCAGCGCCTTGACCACCTCGCGGCTGCGCGCGGGCGTGAAGCGCCAGTCGGTGGTGAAGCTGATCAGCAAAAATTTAGCCGTGGCGTGCGCCAGCGCTTTGCTCAAGTCACCGCCGAACTTTTTTGCTGGATCAAAGTAATCCAATGCGCGGGTGATCAGCAAATAGGTGTTGGCATCAAAGTACTCGGCAAACTTGTCGCCTTGATAACGCAAATAACTTTCGATTTGAAACTCCACTTCCTGTGTGGAGTATTTGAGCTCAATGCCCTCACGCAGTTGCCTGCCAAACTTCTCGTTCATCACGTCGTCGCTCAAATACGTGATGTGCCCTACCATGCGCGCAATGCGCAAACCGCGCTTGGGGATGACGCCGTGTTGGTAAAAATGGCCGCCATGAAAATCCGGGTCGGTGGCTATGGCGCGGCGTGCGACTTCATTAAAGGCAATGTTCTCTGCCGTCAGGTTCGGCGCGGTGGCCACGCCGATGCAGTGGCGCACCCGCTCTGGGTATTGCAGCGTCCAGCTCAGCGCCTGCATGCCCCCCAAGCTACCGCCCATCACCGCGGCCAGCGTGTGGATACCCAGTGCGTCCAGCAAACGGGCTTGCGTATTGACCCAGTCTTCCACTGTCACGACGGGGAAATCTGCGCCATACACTTGGCCCGAATCGGGGTTGACGTGCATCGGCCCGGTGGAGCCAAAGCAGGACCCCAGGTTGTTGATCCCGATGACGAAAAATTTGTCGGTGTCCAGCGGTTTCCCGGGCCCAATCATGTTGTCCCACCAGCCTTCAGACCTCTCTTGCCCGGCATACACACCCGCTACGTGGTGCGAGGCGTTGAGCGCGTGGCAGATCAGCACGGCGTTGGATTTGGCGGTGTTCAGCGTGCCGTAGGTCTCAAAAGCCAGGGTGTACGCGCGAATCGACTTGCCGCTTTGCAAGGCAAGCGGTGCGTCAAACTGCATGGACTGTGGCGTAGCGATCAAGGTCATGGCACATACAAAAAAACCCAGCGCGCTAAAAACGGACACTGGGTTTGCGTCTTTAGCGGAATTTATAACGCGCCCGCAAGCTGGTGCAAATCGGCGCAGATGACAGTATAGGGGATAAGAGCGCGCTCGTGTGGGAAGCTTGGCTGCTTTTGTACGGGATCAGTGCGGTGAGCGTTTGACTACTCGTGCAGACACCCTCCCATTTGCATCGCGGGTCTTACACCGCTGCAGACCCACACTGCTCGCTGCCCTGGTGCTTGGCTTGGACGGCGCAGCCGCATAAAGGAAGAGGCGGCGGCCATAAGCCGCCACGGGGGACAGCCGCGTAGCCTTCCAAGCCAAGCACCAGGGGGTACGTCGCCAAGCCCCGGCTCACAAATCAATCAACTACCACCGGCACCCATCGGCACCCTCACTTCGACCGAAAAATAATCTCTTTCATCTGCTGCAACTTCGGCGCAACCACTGGCACGGTCAACATCGTGCTGGCAATCGCCATCAGCAACAAAGCCGTGAAGGTCTCTCTGGTAATGATGGCTTTGTCCAGCAAAATGTTGACGAAGATGATCATGATCAAGGCTTTGGTTTGCAGCAACCACCCAATGATGGATGCCTCGCCAGGTGCCCACTTGAGAATTTTGCCCGCCAGATGCACGCCCGCCAGCTTGCCCACCACCGAAGCCACCAGCAGCACCGCTGCGGCGATGAACACCGCCTGCCCGCCCAGCGTCCAATTGGTGCGCAAACCTGTGCTGAGAAAGAACACAGGCATCAGCACCAAGAGCACGTTATGGCGCAACATGTCCATGTGCTCTTGGTTAAACCATTCCGTGTCCAGCACGGCCCCGGCAATGAACGCGCCCACCATAAAGTGCAGACCCGACCAGTCGGCACCCAAACTGCACACAATCAGCCAGATCAGTCCAGCGTACCAACGATCTTTTTCGGGCAACCAGCGCATGAGTCTTCTGAGTAGATAGCTGCACACTGAAAAGGCGGCCAAAAACGCTGCCTGCTTGCCCACCCGCTCCCAGTCCATCAAAATCAGCGCCAGCACGCCCCAGATGGCGATGTCGTCAATGCTGGCGTAGCGCAAAATGCGCTGGCCGATGGGTTGGCGCAGGATGGCCAGCTTCTCCATCAATAAAATCAAAATCGGCAGCGCTGTGACGGCGCAGGCCATGCCCACACCCAGAACAAACTGCCACTGCGTTGCCTTGGGGCCGATCCAGCCCGCAAAGCCCAGCATGCCGATGGCCACCACACTGCCCAGCACCAGCGGGGTGCCCAAGGCCAAGCCTGCGGTAATGCCGCTTTCGCGCCGGTGCTCCCAGGCCTTTTTAAGGTCTAGCTCAATGCCTGCAATCCACACAAAAATCATCACGCCCCACCACGCTACGCCATTGAGCGCGGTGATAACGGATGGGTTAAAAACAAAAGAGTAATAGTCTGGGTAAATTTTGCCCAAAATACCGGGACCCAGTAGCACTCCGGCGGTGATCTGCACCACCACCAGCGGGGCGTAGTAGTCGGTTTTGCCCAGGCGCCAAATCAGGTAAGGCAGGGTGAAGATGATCGCCATGGCAATCAGGTAAATTTCAGTCGTAGTCATAGCGTGGTGCGGTTGCAGTATGCGGTGTCGTTATGGTGCTGCGGCATG
>JBEEJM010000352.1:0-2993 GCA_041169205.1 Pseudomonadota bacterium
CAGACTCTCTGTTTGTTTGCATAAGCGATCAAACAAGTCGGAACCACTGACACGTTCCCGAATGGGTATATGCAGCACCTTTGCAACCCACACCAATGGCATGCCGTCTGCCAGGCTGAGGTTGCTCATGCAAACCGATTCCCGAAACTCGGGTTGCTTCTGGCTTGCTATAACGAAATTGAGGTTGGGAGTTGAGAAAAAACACTTTTCACGGCTGATGCGCGCATTTTGTAACATGCGCACCGCCTGGTCCATGGACATTGCGTCGATTGGCAGACCCATGACGCAGTGAACATTTCGGAAAAAGTCAGCCATTTCAATACTCTCGCTGGTTGCCACTGTTAGTTTTTCGTGGAGTTCAACCATTGAACCGGATTTCAATGGCCAGTGTGTTACCGGATTGTGACTTCCGGTCACACTGGCTTGTTGGGCTGCGCTCAGGACGTGCGGCCGTAGGCATCCTCAAAGCGCACGATGTCGTCTTCGCCCAAGTAACTACCTGATTGCACTTCCACCATCTCCAGGTCTACACGACCGGGGTTTTCCAAGCGGTGGGTGGTGCCCAGTGGGATGTAGGTGGACTGGTTCTCGGACAACAACAAGGTCTCATCACCCTTGGTGACTTTGGCAGTACCGCTGACCACAATCCAATGCTCGGCGCGGTGGTGGTGCATTTGCAGCGACAAGGTGGCACCGGGCTTGACCACGATGCGCTTGACCTGAAACCGCCCGCCGTTGTCCACGCTGTCGTACCAACCCCAAGGGCGATAAACTTTGCGGTGCATTTGGCCCTCAGAGCGTGAAGCGGCTTTGAGTTGATCAACGATCTTCTTGACGTCTTGGGTCTTGTCTTTGTGCGCCACCAAAATGGCGTCCACCGTTTCAACCACCACCAAATCAGACACGCCCACACAAGCAATCAAGCGGCTGTTAGACATGGCCAGTGTGTTGGTGCTGCCTTGCATCAGCACGTCGCCACGGGTCACGTTGCCATTGCCGTCTTTAGGTAGCACCGCCCACAAAGCCTCCCATGCACCCACATCGGACCAACCCGCGTCCAGTGGGAGTACCACGGCATCTGGCAGGGTAGAGCCAGCGGGCTTGCCGGCAATGCGCTCCATGACGGCATAGTCAATTGAGTCGCTGGGGCATTTGGCAAATTCTTCTTTACCCATACGTACAAACTCGCCGTCAGTCTTGCCATTCGTCCAAGACAACTGGCAAGCGGCATGGATGTCAGGGCGGCATTGGGCGATGGCGGCAAGCCATACGGAGGCCTTGACCATAAACAAGCCGCTGTTCCACAGGTAGCCGCCTTCAGCGATATAGCGCTGTGCCGTAGCTGCGTCTGGCTTCTCAACAAAGCGCTGGATTAATTTGGCGTCTATGCCTTGGGCGCCCACATCGGCACCAGCCTGAATGTATCCATAACCCGTCTCTGGCGCGCTGGGAACAATGCCAAATGTCACCACAGCACCCCCTGCGGCGAGTTGCGCGCCTTGGCGCACAACAGCCTGAAAGGCTGCGACGTTGGTAATGACGTGGTCTGCGGGCATGACCAACAGCACCGGGTCCGCACCACCCACCATTGCGGCGAGGGCTCCAATGGTCAGCGCGGGTGCCGTGTTTTTGCCCATGGGCTCCAACACCAGAGTGCCTGGATCGCCCATCAAGCGCAGTTGTTCTGCAATGACAAAGCGGTATTCTTCGTTGCACACCACCATCGGAGCATCCAACTCGGCGCCTTCAATACCTTTCAAGCGTCGCACAGTGGCTTGCAGAAGTGAATCGTTGTCCACCAATGGCAGCAGTTGCTTGGGGTATTTTTCGCGGGACAAGGGCCACAGACGCGTGCCTGAGCCGCCAGAGAGAACGAGTGGTTGAATGTGCATGATGGGCTAGTGGAGTTGGGTGGGGGGGTGGATAAATTGAATTACAACTCGGTGTGCTCGGCAATAGCGTTGGCTAAATATTCGATTTTTTGCTGCATGTCTTCATCAGTGTCCGCATGCTTGCGGGCGATGGCAGCAAACTCTGAACTGACGACCATGAAGGCATCCACCACATCGGGGTCGAAATGGGCCCCGCGCTCACCAGCGATGACCAACACGGCGGCGTCGTGCGAGATGCCATCTTTGTACACCTTGTTTCCAATCAGTGCGTCGTAGACGTCAGCCAGTGCCACGATCCGCGCAGACAAGGGAATAGCTGTGCCCGCCAGCCCTTGGGGATAACCTTTACCGCTCCATTTTTCGTGGTGTGAAAGCGTTAGCTCTTTGACCAGTGTCAACAAAGAAGACGAACGGCCCAGGGTTTTTTCGGCCTGCACCACCGCAGCGTGGCCCAATGTGGGGTGGGTGCGCATGATGGCCAGCTCGTCCGGAGATAAGCGGCCAGGTTTGAGTAAAACACGGTCGGGCACGCCCACCGTGCCCATGTCGTAAAACGGCACGCTAGACACCAGTGCCTCGATATGGACCGGCGTCAATGCGCCTGCGTGAATGGGTTGGCTAGCAAGTTGACTGGCCAGCAGACGCACGTAGCGCTGCACACGGATCAAATGGCTTTCGGTATCAGAGTCGCGCAGTTCTGCCAACGTGGCCGTGGCAAATAGCAGCACCTGCTGCGCGTGCAAAGCGTCAGTAGAGTCGTTGCTGACGGGGGGCTGAGCTGGGTGCATCGAGTTTCTCCTTGGCAAACTAAACATGTGACATGTCTAGCTATTCTGCCATCGCAGCCCGCTGACAAACCCATACCGCGTTATGGTTTTCCGCTTGCAGCACAGCCAAGGGGGGCAGCTACGGCCAGGTTGTCAGCCGAATAGTAGTCATTTTTGCCTGTAGCCCCCGTACAGCTTGCGTAGAAAGCTATTATATTTATAGCAGTCTTAGCGGCTAATTCCGGGCGACAAGCGTTCGATCAGGCCATTGAGCTCGTCCAGCGACCCAAACTGGATCACCAGCTCACCCATTTCCTCAAAGCGGCCGTTGCGC
>JBEEJM010000353.1:0-14017 GCA_041169205.1 Pseudomonadota bacterium
CAGCGGCACCGTGACCGGCCTCGGCGCGGGCACCGGCGCAGCATTTGCCTTGCTACCGGCACAAAACGCTACGGGCAACTGGATCAAGGTAGTGCAACGGGTGCCTGTGCGCATTGCACTCGATCCCAAACAATTGGCAGAGAACCCCCTGCGCGTAGGCCTGTCGATGGAAGCCAGCGTCAACATCAAAGACCAAAGCGGTAAATCGCTGGCCGATGCGCCACGCCAGACCAGCAATGTGCAAACCACCGTGTTGGCCGCGCTAGACCAAAAGGCCGATGCTGAAGTGCAGCGCGTGATCGCCCAGAACGCTGGGCGCACCCGGTGAGCACACCCGCCTACACCGCCCTGCCGCCGTTGCAGGGCTCCGCCCGCCTGTGGGGCACGATTGCCCTGTCGGCCGCCACCTTCATGAACGTGCTCGACTCCTCGATTGCCAACGTGTCGCTGCCCGCGATTGCAGGCGACCTGGGAGTTAGCCCCAACCAAGGCACTTGGGTGATCACCAGCTTTGGCGTGGCCAACGCCATCGCACTCCCGCTCACTGGCTGGCTCTCGCAACGCTTTGGCCAGGTGCGCCTGTTTGTCACCAGCGTGTTGTTGTTTGTGCTGACCTCGTGGCTGTGCGGGTTAGCCCCCAACATGCCAGTGCTGATTGGCATGCGCGCGGCGCAAGGTTTTGTCGCGGGGCCCATGATGCCGCTGGCGCAAACGCTGCTGCTCTCGAGCTACCCCCCCGCCCTTGCCGGTATGGCCATGGCCTTGTGGGCCATGACGACACTGGTGGCCCCCGTATTGGGGCCGGTGCTGGGCGGCTGGATCACCGACCACACGCACTGGGGTTGGATTTTTTATATCAACATTCCGGTCGGCTTGGCGGCGGGTTTTATCACTTGGACGATTTTTCACAAGCGCGAAACTGCCACACGCAAATTGCCGATTGACACCGTGGGCCTGACGCTGCTGGTGGTCGCCGTAGGCTGCATGCAAATCATGCTGGACAAAGGCAAAGAGCTCGACTGGTTTCACTCCCCCGAGGTCATCGGCCTGGGTGTGGTGGCACTGATTGGGTTTGCCTTCTTTATTGCGTGGGAACTGACAGACGCGCACCCCGTGGTGGAGCTCAAGCTGCTCAAACTGCGCAACTTCTGGACTGGCACCGTGGCCATGGCCGTGGCCTACAGCCTCTTCATGGGCAACTTGGTGTTGCTGCCGCTGTGGCTGCAACAGTTCATGGGCTACACCTCTACGCAGGCTGGCATGTTGATGGCACCGGTGGGGCTGTTTGCCATCATCCTGTCGCCTGTGGTTGGGAAAAATATCCAGAAATTTGATCCGCGTGCGCTCACGACGTTTGCGTTTTTGGTGTTCTCGGCGGTGCTGTTTATGCGCTCGCATTTCAATACCCAGGCCGACTTCGCCACCATCATGCTGCCCACCATCGTGCAGGGTGTGGCCGTGGCGTTTTTCTTCATTCCGCTGACCACCATCACGCTGGGCGGCTTAAGGCCGGACCAGATCCCTTCCGCATCAGGCTTGTCGAGCTTCGCACGCATCGTAGGCGGCTCGTTTGGTACGTCCATCGCCATCACCATCTGGCAAGACCGCGCGGCCATGCACCACGCACAGTTGGCCGAGCTGGTAAACCAGGGCAGCACTGCCACCACCAGTGCGTTGATGGGTTTCAGCGCGGCCGGCATGGCCCCTGAAGCAGCCCTGGCACAAATCAACCGCATGGTGGACCAGCAGTCCTTCATGCTGGCGGCCAACGACGTGTTCTACGCCTCGGCCATCATCTTTTTGCTGTTGATTCCGTTCGTGTGGTTGTCACGGCCCATCCGTGCGGGGCGGGGTGCCACGGCTGGCGCAGGTACCGCCGACGCTGCGGCCGGTGCCCACTGACAGCCGCTTAGAACTTCCGAACGAACGCGACGCCGAGGAAGGTCACGGTCTGGTTCGGGTTGCTCACGGTGGTGTTGTCCGAGTAGAGGTAGGGCACACCGTTGTAACCCCACTGCCAATCGTCCGTCTTGAACTCCTGGTAGGCAAGATTGACACGCACTGTCGTTTTCTTGTCGACTTCATACGCGCTGAACAAGTTCAGTTTGGTGGTGACGTAGTTAATGTTGGGGAGGTAGTTCCCAGGCAGCGACTGTCCAACCCAGCCCGCGATATTTCCAGTAGCAGCAGTGCCCACCACATTGTTGAACCGGGTTCCGTCATTCGTCGCAACAAGGTCCATACCCAGCGTCACACGACCAGACACTTTGCCTTTGACCGTAAAGCCCATCGTATCGGTGATGTTGAATGTGTCATCGCCGATGTTGATTTTGTTGACTTTCCAGCGGTTTTCGCTGTGGGTCATATACCCCGTAGCACTCCAGTTTTCCGAAATTTTGTAGCTGGCGTCCAAACTGAGCGAATCGTTGATGACAACCCGCGCACCGGCGTCAATGCCCAGCAAATTTGCCCCGACGAGAAAATCGCGTTTGTAATCGTCCTGCCCATGCTCTGCCGAGACTTCAAAGGAAAGCTGTTCTGTTGCGGACCAATCCAGTGAGCCACGCACTTTGGTGCGGTCACGGTCCATATACATGTCAGCCAGAACGATATTGGCCAATGCCGGGTTGACCGTTACCAACGGGCCCGATGGCGTCAGTGACCCGGTTTTCCACTCACTACCGCCACGCCGTTGCTTGAACTCCACGCCAAATGCGCCGTTGAGTGTTTCCGACATGGACTTCCGAATCCCTAAACGCATTCCTGACTCGTCGAGAGAATCACGGAAGGCCACCTGGTTGTTAAAAATCGCCGTATTGGTTAGAGGAAGCGGCGTTTCCTTGCGTTCCCACTCCACCCCACCGTTAACCGAATAGCCATCAGGTAGGCGGTAAACGCTATCCACCTTGGCGGTGGTACGCGTTTGCGAACCCGACGGCCAGTTGGTCGTCTGGTCCAGCGACTTGCCAGCCACTCCATAGTTGTAGACATACACAGGCGTCTTGTCTGCCCGGTTTTCGTAGCGCAAGCTGGTATTGAGTGACAGGTCTTTGATGGGCCGCATCGTCAAACCCACTTGCGCCAGCGTGGTATCCACCGTGCCGCCCAAACTGGCTGGCGCGGTCGTCGAAGGTGTTAGGCCGCTACCCGCAAAACTTTCGTTCTGGGTGGCATGGGTGTACGACAGTTTGAAGTTGGTTCGCGTGGTGTCGGAATATGCGTTTGTTCCGCTGAAGTAAATTTGGTGCGCCTGGTTGTCGGGAGGCAAGGCAACTGGCGATGACGCGATCTGTTGAATTGAACATGCCGTCGTCAAGGTGGCACACCCCGCACCACCCGCGGACAACGCGCCTCGGTTCAAAGTACCGGGAACATTGGGGTTCAATGTGCTGTTGTTGTTGACGTAGAACGATCCGTAATACCCACCCGTCATAGCCAGCTTGTCACGATTGAAATTCAGCTTGGTTTCAATCGTGTGAATTGACGAGTCGATGGGTTCGGGTGTCAGCAAAACAGCCCAGGAACCATTGCCACTCCCGGGTGCAAACTTCATGTCGGATGAATTGACGGCAGCCCGACCGAACATGCGCGCCCCCTTCTTTTCTTCCGTGCGGAAGTTCACTTCCAGTTGGAGCTCCGAATTAATCCATTTGTCGCCACCCATGCCCAATGCGGTGCGGTGCAGTTTCAACTGCTCGTCATGGCCAGCAGGAAGCCCGGCTCCAACCAGTCCATTTGTACCGGCCCATCCAGTGGGCAGTGTCGGAAGCGCAATCAAATTGATCGTCGGATTCGTCGTTCCCAGACCCACAGTACCGGTATGAATGACATACGGATCGTTACGCACGATCTCGTTGTAATCAATGCTGTACTTCCAGTCGCCTTGCTTTTGTTGCGTAAAACCGATCTCGCGGGTATCAAGCCCCAAATCACGCCCCGTCAGCGTGGTCCACGTGCCCGATGCTTCATCCCGTTTGATGGTTTCGAAGTCCAGCAAGAACGCACTGTCTTGATTCAATCCGGTGTATTGCCCAAAGCGCCTGGCGGTGTTGGGGCCCGTGGTGGACCCGGCCCCTACAGTGGCGCTGCTTTGGTCGGGGGATGTCATTTCGATCACTTCCGCACTCTGCTGCGCATAGGCGCTACCGAAGGCGACCAGAAGCGCCGCAGCCAGGGGCACGAGCTTCATTTCTGAGTGAATTTTTTTAGACATGCTCTGCTCCATTTAACGCAGGAAGAAGGCCGGTGGCAGAAGATTCTGACCACCGTTAGGGTTGTTGCTGCCATGGATTTCGGTATGGCAGTTCAGGCAACCACGGGCTTGCTCGATGTTGGTGTTGGCCTTGGGCGAACCTGTGATTCCCGGGGCAATGCCGGCGACGCCAGGGGTACCGTGACCACTGTGGCACTGGTAGCACACCAGGGGTGGGCGTGCTTTGAGCAGGTTGTCTGCAGTGGTTCCGTGGGGCATGTGGCAATTGGTGCAGTCGTCGCTCACCGGGCGGTGGTCATGCACAAACGGACCCCGCTTTTCCATGTGGCACGCGTAGCAGGTCTCCACCACGCTATCGCGCTTCATCAACTTGGGGCCAGCCGAGCCGTGCGGGTTGTGGCAATCCGAGCACGCTACTTTGCCTTCCAAAATAGGGTGATGCGACGGCTTGTTGACCTGCGACCGCTGCTCCTTGTGGCAGGCAAAGCAAACTTGTGGCTGCGTGCGTTTGTCGCGCACTTTGTCGTGCTGTGCATGCACCTCGTGGCAGTTCGTGCATGCCACACCAGCGGTTTCGTGTGCACTACCCATCCACAGATGGCGCTTCGAATCTTTCTGGTGGCAAGTCAAACAGGCCGCGTTGCGCACTTCTGGCGGGGTGCTTGTTCCCTTGGTAAACGTACGGTCTGGCTTAGGGCGTTCGGCAAGCCCTTTCGGGTTGTTCAAATGTCCAAAACTTTCGCCATGGCAACTGATGCATGTTGGCGTGCGCCCATCTGCCCGTGTGCCGTGTTTTGTTTTGCCAATGGCCAGCACCCCAGGGCTGTCACTTTCGTCGTGGCATTTGGTGCATTTGGCATCGCCATTGAGCACCAAGTCTTCTGCCTGCACCGGGGCCACCATCCATCCCAAACTTAAAACGGCACATTGCGCCATCACCAGCAGGACTTTTCGAAGTGCCAAAAGTTTTTTCATGTTGATATCCCACGCGTTTTTTAGAGAAGCCAAGGTGCTCTTTTCAACACCTTTAACTAAACCAATTTTCCCCACGGAGCCCGCGCAGCGATATAGGACACCGATGAAACCAAGAGTAGGAATAGTCCTATTCGGAGGCGAGCAGTCGTAAAAAAACCCCGGCAAAATTTGGCGGGGTTTTCCTCATATCGGATCGATCTGAAACGTTCATTCGTCCGGATCGACGTATTCCTTGGGTAGGTGATGTGCAATGCCTTTGTGGCAGTCGATGCAAGTCTTGCCTTCTTCTTTGGCTTTCATGTGCTTTTTGTAGGGCGTTTGCTTCTGCAACTCGCTGCTCATGGCCTCAAAGCTGTGGCAGTTGCGACACTCCTGCGAGTTGTTTTTCTTCATGCGGCCCCACTCATCGGTAGCCATCTCCATCCGCTTGGCCTCAAACTTCTCTTTGGTATCTATAGCACCAGTGAGCTTGCCCCAAATTTCAAAGCTCGCCTTGGCCTTGCGAATCATCTTGGGACCCCACTCTCTGGGGACGTGGCAATCGGAGCAGATCGCGCGCACACCCGTACGATTGCTGTAGTGAATCGTCTCCTTGTATTCCTGGTACACGTTGTCACGCATTTCGTGGCACGTGGTGCAAAACTCCAATGTATTGGTCATTTCCAGACCCGTATGGAAGCCGCCCCAAAAAATGATGCCCAGCACAAAAAATAGGGCCCCAAGCACTAAAACAGAATACTTGGTACTGGGCCGATTGATGGCCGCCCACATGCGCCCTAAAGCGCCTCCACTGGTATTTGGCATAGCCATCAACTCCTTCTGTATGTGTTGGAGGTGGCTACTGCGCCAAAATCCACTGCACCAAGTTCCTGATCTGCTCCATGTCCTTCGGAGGAGACGTCTTTACGATTTTGTGTTCTTCTTCGTGCCCATCCACGAACTTGGCTTTTTCGCCCGAGGTAATGTGCTCAATCAGTCGCGCCTCTGCGGTGGACTTACCCTTGTACTTGGCCGCAACCTTGCTGTAGGCAGGACCTTCTTTTTCTTTGTCGATGGAATGGCACTTAAGGCAATTGTTCTGCCGTGCCAAGGCCTTTGCGGCCTCTGCGTCCATGGCCTGCGCGGTGACGGAACTTAAAAACAGGGCTGCACCGGCGATCGTGAGCGAAACAGCGATCCGAATTGACTTTGTCATGAAATCCACCTTCTCGAAAATACTTAATACCAAGTCTGCAACAGACGCATCGGTTGCACATAGGGGCATTTTCAAGCGGTGGTGGTGCCAAAGATATAGGACACCGAGGAAAACCGGAGTAGGAATATTCCTATTCGAATGGCTATCCGTTAGATGCATCCAGCAAATTTCGCTCAATCGCGTACCGCACCAAATCCACATGGGTTTCCATGTTCATTTTGGTCAGAATGTTGGACTTGTGGGTACTGATCGTCTTGACACTTAACGACAATTCATCGGCAATGGCAGTCAGCGTAATACCTTGCACAATGCGCCGGAAGATTTCGTATTCGCGATTGGTCAGCAAGGTGTGCGGAGCACTGTTCTCTTGTGGCAAAGAATCAAGTGCTAGCAATTCGGCCACTTTCGGGCGAATGAAAACGCCACCGGATGCCACTTTGCGCATGGCAGGCAACAGATGGTCAGTGTCTTCTTCTTTGGACAAATAACCCGCCGCGCCCGCCCGTATCGCGCGCACCGCGTATTGCTCTTCGTGGTGCATGCTAAACACCAAAATGGGGAGCTTCGGCCGCTCGTGCTTCACCATTTTGATCAATTCCAAACCATTTCGCCCCGGCATGGAAATATCCAGAACCAGCAAACTCCAATCTCTTTCCCGCACCTTGTCCATAACGGCATTGCCCGTAGCGGCTTCGCCTGCCACCACCAGGTCTTCCGTATCGGCCAAAATTTTACGCAGGCCATCACGAATGATGGCGTGGTCATCGGCGACCAGAACTTCCAATTTCATACCTTGTCCTTTGCACCCACTAACGAATCGAGAGGCACTACTACTTCAATAGTAGTGCCAGCATCTGCGGCACTGACAATTCGGAACCTCCCCCCAATGGCAGCACTGCGTTCTCGCATACTCACCAAACCGATGCCGTTTTGAGGGCTGACGCTCTCGAAGCCAACACCATTGTCATGAATCGTCAAGACGAGATCGTCACCCGTGTTCACCAGGCCAATGCGTACCTGTGTCGCATTGGCATGTCGCACCACATTGGTGAGCGCCTCTTGCACAATCCGAAACAGCGCGGTGGCCAGATTGTCCGCATTCACCAACCCCGCTGCTGGCAGATGGAGCGTGACATCGAGATCGCTGCGCTTGGTGAACTCCTGCGTCTGCCATGTCAGCGCCTCACCAAAATCAAGATCATCCAGCACGCGAGGGCGCAGTTCTGCGGCAATGCGCCGAACGGAAGCGATAGCCGCATCCAGCTGATACCGCATGTCGTCCACATTTTGAGCGGCTGTAGTGCGCCCTTCCCGGATGCGCGTACCCAGCCATGAAAGACTTAACTTCAGGCCCGTCAGTTGCTGCCCGAGATCATCATGCAGCTCACGCGATATACGCGTGCGCTCTTGTTCACGCACGTTTTGCAACGAGCTGGAAAGCTCACGCAGCTGCGCATTAGCGACGCGTAGATCGTTTTCGGAAACCCGCTTGTCCGTCACGTCGCGCAAGACGGCGGTCAGTTGCAACTGCCCCCCAATCATGGACTTGGAAAAGGTGGACTCAATGGGAAACTCTTTTCCATCAGCCCGGAGTCCCACTATGCTTTGCTGGGGAACCAGGGTGCTCGAAATTCCATGCGCTTGCTTGGTAAACCGATCAATATGGCTGCCATGCTGGGACTTGAACCGTACCGGAATCAAAACATCCAGGGGCTGCCCGATAGTGTCTTGCGCCGAGCGACCAAACATGCGTTCAGCGGCTGGGTTGAAAAGCAGTATCGACAACGATGCATCCACCGCGACCACGCCATCGAGCAACGCGTTAACAGTGTGCTGATATCGGTCGCTAATTCGACCAAATTCGTCGGCGAGGATTTCCTCATCCCGCAATTTTCCAATCAAATAGATGGCGACCAGTGCCGTAAAAATACACACCAAAGCCGCACCCGCCACAATGGGAATCGCAGTCTCGCGCCACGACGCCAAACTGAGTGCCTCTTCGTCTCCCACACCCAGCCACAGGGGATAGCCAGCCAACCTACCGACCGCAAAGACCACCTGTGCACCGTCACCACTGGCGTGCCGGATGGTTCGAATTTGGTTGGCAATGGGTGGCAGCATTTCATTCGTCAACTCTGGCGCATGTTCACCGATCAAGCTTTCGCGATGCGGCAAACTCGCAATCAGTGTTCCATCCGCTTGGTACAAGCCAATGGGGCGAGGGTAATCCAGTTGCACCAGTCGGTAGATTTGCTCAAATTCGTAAATGTCGATGGCCGCAACCACCACCCCCCGAAACTTCCCGTGTACATTCAAGAGCGGTCTGGAAATATTCAAGATCCAGGTGTTGTCCAAGCGACTGCGTACGGGCTTGTCAATAAACAGTGCATTCTCTTTGCCCTGTGCAAACACCTTGAAATATGCGCGATCCGCAACCTTTGTTTTTGGCGTGGCCATGTCCCGCGAGGAGTTGATAACCACGCCATTCACATCCACGACAAACAAAGAGCGTAAATGCCGCACGCCGGATACGCGGGCGTTCAACAAAAGGTGAACCGGGGCACTGTCCAGCGGTATTTGGCTTCCAAAGGATGTCATGAGCCGTTCCTGCACACCTTGCAGAACAAGATCGGTGCTTTCCACATTTTGCTCAGTTTGCTCCATCAGCATTTCGGTGATGCTGACGGTCTCCAGTAGCGCATGTTTCAACTCCCGCTCACGCAAACTCCATATCAAAAAACCCACGGTCAAGGCGATGACAAAAATTGTTGCCGTTGCAAGCACGCCCACAGATTTGATCGGTTTGATGGGCATGGGACGCAAGATTTCTATTTATTGACCACGCCAAGCCGACTATCAATCCAGCGCATCGCCTCGGGGCTGTCCCATTCCCTGGCACCGGAGAACTTACCCAGCACACGGCCCTTGGAATCGACCAAAATCGTGAGGGGCAAACGGTCGGCACCCAGCATGTTTTCCAGCGTGAGTGCGGTGTCCAAATAGTGGTTCAACGTGGCATTGGTGCGCACCATAAAGCCTTTGGCGGCGGCCTCGCTATCGTCGGTGGAAATACCGATCACAGCAAAGCGCTTGCTACTGGGCAGCCAAGCCAGCCGCTCTAGCGACCCCATTTCCTGGCGGCAGGGACCGCACCAACTGGCCCAGACATTGATCAGCAGTGGCTTGCCACGGTAGTCGGACAGCTTGCGGGTGGGGCCATTGAGTCCGCGCATAGTGACATCCCGCAAGGGCGCACCCACCGCTACTTCACCCGGTGTTTTCGCATGGACGAGTTGAAAGCAGGCTGGCACAACCCACAGTGCCGCCAAGACCAAGGCCTTGGTGCACAGGTTTTGCAGAACGTGTCCGGGGGAAATCGACATACGCGAAGTATGCCGCGCGCCCATTACTGATTACTTTTGTGCGGCCAGCTGCTGCTCCAATTGGTGCAACACCCTGTAACAGTTGGCGACCTGGGCCACGCTGGAGTTGGGCTCACGGCCCTCTTGGATGGCGGCGAAAAACTCGCGGTCTTGCAGTTCAATGCCGTTCATGCTAACTGCCACTTGGCTGACATCGATCTTTTCTTCCTTGCCGGTGTACAGGTCGTCGTAGCGCGCCAGGTAGGTGGCGGTATCACCGATGTAGCGGAAGTAAGTGCCCAAGGGCCCGTCGTTGTTAAAGCTCAGGCTCAGCGTGCAAATAGCGCCGCTGGCCGTGCGCAACTGAATGCTCATGTCCATGGCAATGCCCAACACCGGATGGATAGGCCCTTGAATGGCGTTGGCCTGCACGATGGGGCTGTTGGCCTGGTAGGCAAACAAATCGACCGTGTGCGCCGCGTGGTGCCACAGAAGGTGGTCGGTCCAGCTACGGGCTTGGCCCAGCGCATTGGTGTTGGTGCGGCGGAAAAAGTAAGTTTGCACATCCATTTGCAGGATGTTGAACTTGCCCGACGTAATCTGCTGGTTCACATACTGGTGGCTGGGGTTGAAGCGGCGGGTATGGCCACACATGGCCACCAGCCCAGTCTTCTTTTGCTCGGCCACCACGGCGTCTGCTCCGGCCCAACTGTCGGCCAGGGGGATTTCCACCTGCACGTGCTTGCCCGCCTTCAGGCAGGCCAAGGTCTGCTCGGCGTGCATTTGGGTGGGGGTACACAAGATGACGGCGTCCAGCTCGGGCAATGCCAGGCTGTCGGCCAGATCGGTGGTGACATGCTGGATACCGTACTTGTCGGCCACTTCCTGGGTTTTTTCCAGATCGCGGCTGATGATGGACACCACTTCCACGCCATCGATATTTTTGATGCCGTCGAGGTGCTTGATGCCGAATGCGCCGGCACCAGCCAGTGCGACTTTGATGGTTTTGGTCATATCAATTGTTTTCCAAAATTAAATGTCCGACGGCCGTGTTACTGGCGGGAACATGGTAAAAACGGTGCTTAACCCCCACAGAATGTGCGCGGGCAGCTATCAAATCTGTAGCACTTTTGTCGTCGTAGGGCACGTCCGACATGGCACCACGGGCGATCAACCACATCACCAGCTCAATGCCTTCGCTGCCCGCTTCCCGCACATAGTCAATGTGCGGCGTGGCAGCGCAGCCTGCGGGATCGGCAATCATTTTGTCCATCCAGGCGTTGTCCCACTCGCGGTTGATCAGGCCCGCACGCGCGCCCTGCAGTTGGTGGCTCATGCCGCCCGTGCCCCAGATGTGCACGTTCAGGTCTTCGTCATAGCTTTCCACGGCTTTGCGAATCGCCTTACCCAAGTTGAAACAGCGCTGACCGCTAGGCACGGGGTACTGCACCACGTTCACCGCAAACGGAATCACCGGGCAAGGCCAAGCGTCTTTCACCGGGTCTTTCTCGCCACACATCAAGGAGAGGGGCACGGTCAGGCCGTGGTCCACGTCCATCTTGTTCACAATGGTTAAGTCGAAGTCTTGTTGGATGACCGAGTGTGCGATGTGCGAAGCCAAGTCGGGATGGCCAATCACCTTGGGCACGGGGCGCGGACCAAAGCCTTCATCCGCCGGTGTGAACTCTGCCGCAGTGCCAATGGCAAACGTGGGAATCATGTCCAGACTGAAGGCGGTGGCGTGGTCGTTGTAGACCAGAAAGATCACATCGGGCTTGTTGTCCTTCATCCATTGCTTAGAGTAGTCGTAGCCCGCAAACAACGGTTTCCAATAGTCTTCCTGGGTCTTTCCCAGGTCCATGGCTGCGCCGATGGCGGGCACATGCGAGGTAAAAACGGAAGCAGTAATTTTTGCCATGGTGCTTATGCCTTGTTGCGGCCAGCGTGGCCTTGGGGTTGGTTCTGCGCCTGGGCACTGCCGTTCTCACCGACATAGCGATTGCCTTCGATCGAGCGCCCACCGGCCATCATCATGGCGCGATATTCTTCTTCGGTCATGCCCGTCATGCTGCCTGCCATCTGCTGAAAACTGCGGCCATGCGTGGAGCCAATTTTGGCCAAAAAGTAAATATTGCCGCCGAGCTGCATGGCACGGTTCAAGTCCATATCGATCACCGCTTGGCGTTGGTCCTCTGACATGGGCCACTCGTTCAAATAGGCACGTTGGTCGGCCTTGAAGCGCGTGCGGTTTTCCGGCTTCATCAGCGACATGCAAAACTGGTTGAGCCAGTAGCCTTTGCGCGATTGCTCGGCATCAAAAATAATGGTGCCGGGTACGTCTTGGTAGGGTTTGTCGAGTGCCATATCAATCTTTCCAAGTTTCAGGCCAATAAAGGCGGTTCGGGTTGTTCACCAGCAGCTTGCGCTGCAATTCCGCCGTTGGCGCAATGTGGGGAATAAAGTCTACCAACAAGCCGTCATCAGGCATGTGGTCTTTCAGGTTGGGGTGGGGCCAGTCGGTGCCCCACAGCACGCGGTCAGGGAACTCTTCCACAATGGCTTTGGCGAATGGGATGACATCGCAGTAGGCATTCTGTTCACCGTTGAGGGCCTTGGGCCCGGTCAACGAGAGTCGCTCGGGGCAGCTCACCTTGCTCCACACGTTGTTGTGTTCGCGCATGAACTTTTGAAACAACGCGAACTGCGGTCCGTCCACCGGCAACGCCACATCGGGGCGGCCCATGTGGTCCACCACCACGGTGGTGGGCAGCGTGGTGAAGAAGTCCCACAGCTCGGGCAGATCGACCGCTTCAAAGTAAATCACCACATGCCAACCCCATTGGGCAATACGGCTTGCAATTTCCAGCAACTCGTCTTTGGGCGTGAAGTCCACCAGACGCTTGACGAAGTTGAAGCGCACACCGCGCACACCCGCATCGTGCATGGCCTGAATTTCGTCGTCGGTCACACTGCGCTTGACGGTGGCCACACCGCGCGCCTTGCCGTTGCTGCTCTTGAGCGCATCCACCAAAGCCCGGTTGTCCGCACCGTGGCAAGTGGCTTGCACGATCACGTTTTTCTCAAAGCCCAGGTGGTCGCGCAGGGCGAACAACTGGTGCTTGGACGCATCACACGGGGTGTACTTGCGCTCGGGCGCGTAGGGAAACTCTGCCCCCGGACCAAACACGTGGCAATGTGCGTCGACAGCGCCCGCAGGCAACTTGAATGCGGGCTTGGCCGGACCGGTGTACCAGTCCATCCAGCCTGCGGTTTTGGTGAAATCACCTGAAGTAGGTTTGGTCATAAGGTATTTCAAAGTTGGATTACAAATTGCCGGGCTGGCATAGGCTGTGCGCTGTTGCGATTTCTGTCCGCAGGACAGCTGAGCCTAAGCGCATGGCCTATGCGAGCCAGCGAGCACAAACTAGTCGATGTACTTCATGCCCGCAGCCGCCAAAGGTTCACGCATCTTGTACATATCCAACCCCAAAATGCCGGAAGCCAGCTTGGCGCGTTTCTCACCCTCGAAGCTCTCGCGTTTTTGGGCAACTTCCAGCGTTTTAGCGGCCAGCTTGGCGGGCACACACACCACACCATCATCGTCCGCCACGATCACATCACCGGGCGTGACCAACATGCCCGCGCACACGATCGGAATATTCACCGAGCCCAGGGTCGCCTTGATGGTGCCCTTGCTGCTGATGGCTTTGCTCCACACGGGAAAGCCCATGCGCTGCAGCTCTTTCACATCGCGAACACCGGCATCGATGATGAGGGCGCGCGCGCCACGCGCCTGAAAACTGGTAGCCAACAGGTCACCAAAAAATCCATCAGTGCAATCGGCGGTGACCGTCGCCACCACGATATCGCCGGGCTGAATTTGCTCAGCGGCCACATGCATCATCCAGTTGTCGCCGGGTTGCAGCAACACGGTGACTGCGGTGCCCGACACTTGTTGGCCCGGATAGATGGGGCGCATATAGGGCTTGAGCAAACCCACGCGGCCCATGGCCTCGTGCACGGTGGCAGAACCCAATGCAGCCAAGCCGTCTGCGGCAGCGCGGTCAGCGCGGGTGATGTTGCGATAGCAAACGCCGAGTTCGTACATGGTTATTGGCCTTTCTGTTTCAGGGCGGCATCCAGGCGCGGGAAAACGCGTCGGGCATTGCCTTCATAGATCTGGTGGCGGTCATCGGCACTCAAAATTTTGGATGCTTCGATGTAGCGCTTGGTGTCGTCGTAATAGTTTCCGGTCTGTGGGTCAATGCCGCG
>JBEEJM010000354.1:0-9104 GCA_041169205.1 Pseudomonadota bacterium
TGAGTTTGATGCGCAGCTGAAACTCGCGCACCTGGCCGGAGGCGTTCACCCCCACCACGGTTTTCTCGCGCAACTCTTGCAGAATGTCCACAATCACTTGCGGCGGCTGTTCACCCGCGCGAGGCGCCACCGGGCGGACAGCATCGCCCAGGTAGCGCGCCAGCTCCGACGCCACGCCTGCCCCCGTTTCGGGGGTGACCGCCACGGTCTGGAACGCAAAATTCTGGCTGCTGCGCAGCTTGAAACCGCAACCCACCAGCAAGGCACTGCCAGCTACTGCCAGCACGCATGCCATCAACAGTTTGCGGCGTATCAGCATGAGCTCAGATCACCACATTGACCAGACGGCCCGGCACCACAATCACTTTTTTGGCAGGAGCACCTGCCGCAAAGTTGACAAAGGCATCGCAGGCCAGTGCCGCGGCTTCAATGGCTTCTTTGGACGCGCCCGAGGGTACGGTGACCGAACCTCGCAGCTTGCCGTTGACCTGCAGCATGAGTTCGATTTCGTCTTGCACCAGTGCCGATGCGTCCACCTGCGGCCAAGGCGCATCCAGAATGTCGCCCAAGTGGTTGGCATAGCCCAGGTCAGACCACAAGGCGTGGGCCAGGTGCGGCGTGGCCGGGTACAGGCAGCGCAACAAGATGCCAAAACCTTCGATCAGCGCCACCTGCGCGCCAGCGCAGTCCGTAGCCTTGAAGTCCTCCAGGGCGTTGATCATCTTCATGGTGCCGGAGACCACGGTGTTGTATTGCATGCGCTGGTAGTCGTAGTCCACCTGCTTGAGCACGGTGTGCATCTCCAGACGCAAAGCCTTGGTTTCTTTGTCAAAATTAACGTCTTTTAGGCCGTTAGCCCCCGCCACACTTGCGTGAGCAGCTACAGAATCCATAGCAGTCAGCTTGAGGCCAAAGTTCCACACGCGGCGCAAAAAGCGGTAGCTGCCTTCCACTGCGGCATCGTTCCACTCCAGCGTGGCCTCGGGCGGTGCGGTGAACATGGTGTAGATACGGGCCGTGTCAGCCCCGTATTTGGCAATCAGCTCTTGCGGATCAACACCATTGTTTTTGGACTTGGACATGGTGCCCACGCCCTCGTAGTCAATGGCCGTGCCCACGGGCAACAAACCGTCGGCGCTTTCGACGGCCTTGGCGAGCTTGGCACCGACCACTTTGCCTGCCGCGTCTTGCACGTTTTCCACGTCGTGTGGCCAGAAGTAATCCTTACCCCCCTTGGCCGTACGGCGGCTGTAGATGTGGTTGAGCACCATGCCCTGGGTCAGCAGCTTGGTGAACGGCTCGTCGATCTTCACCAGCCCCAGGTCGCGCATCACCTTGGTCCAGAAACGCGCGTACAGCAGGTGCAGGATGGCGTGTTCGATACCGCCGATGTACTGGTCCATCGGCATCCAATAGTCCGCACCCCCGGCCACCATGGCATCGGTGTTGTGCGGGTCGCAGTAGCGCATGAAGTACCAGGACGAGTCCACAAAGGTGTCCATGGTGTCGGTTTCGCGTCGGGCGGGTTTGCCACACACCGGGCACACCACGCCGGCGTGGAAGCCTTCGTGCTTGTGCAGCGGGTTGCCCGAACCATCGGGCACGCAATCCAGTGGCAGCACCACGGGCAGGTCTTTTTCGGGCACCGGCACCGCACCGTGCTCAGCGCAGTGAATGATGGGAATGGGCGTGCCCCAGTAGCGCTGACGGCTGACACCCCAGTCGCGCAAACGCCAGGTGGTTTTTTTCTCGCCCAGGCTTTGCGCTGCCAAAGCGTGGGCGACGGCGTCCACCGCTTCTTTGTACGACAGGCCGCTGAACACATCGGAGTTAACCGTCACGCCGCGCTGCTTGTCGCCATACCAGTCCTGCCACAGGGCGTGGTCGTAGATGAGTCCGTCGACATGCACTACGTCGTGAATGGCCAAGTGGTATTTTTTGGCAAAGGCAAAGTCACGCTCGTCGTGCGCTGGCACGCCCATGACCGCGCCATCGCCATAGCCCATCAGCACATAGTTGCCCACCCACACATCCACATGGCGGCCAGTGAGCGGATGCGTCACCTGCAGGCCCGTGGGCATGCCCAGCTTTTCTTTGACGGCCAGCTCGGCTTCGGTGGTGCCACCGGCTTTGCACTCTTCAATGAAAGCCGCCAGTGTGGGGTTGGATTGCGCCGCATGCATCGCCAGCGGATGCTCGGGCGCTACGGCACAAAAGGTCACGCCCATGATGGTGTCCGCACGGGTGGTGAACACGTACATGCGACCGTCGCTGATCAACGCGCCCGCGCTGTCCTTAATGTCGTGGGTAAACGCAAAGCGCACGCCCTCGCTCTTGCCAATCCAGTTTTCCTGCATCAGCTTGACCCGCTCGGGCCAGCCGGGAAGACCGGTTTGCACTTGGCCCAGCAGTTCTTGCGCGTAGTCGGTGATCTTGAGGTAATAGCCGGGGATTTCTCGCTTCTCGACCGTGGCACCGGTGCGCCAGCCTTTGCCGTCGATCACCTGCTCGTTGGCCAGCACGGTCTGGTCCACCGGGTCCCAGTTGACAACCTGGGTCTTGCGGTAGGCAATGCCTTTTTCCAGCATCTTGAGGAACAGCCACTGGTTCCACTTGTAGTAGCTGGGGTCGCAGGTGGCGACTTCGCGGCTCCAGTCGATGGCCAGGCCCATGGCCTGCATCTGGCCCTTCATGTAGGCGATGTTGTCGTAGGTCCACTTGGCGGGCGGCACCTTGTTCTTCAAGGCGGCGTTTTCGGCAGGCAGGCCAAAGGCGTCCCAGCCCATGGGCATCAGCACGTTGTAGCCATTCATGCGCAGGTAGCGCGCCAGCATGTCGTTGATGGTGTAGTTGCGCACGTGGCCCATGTGCAGCTTGCCGCTGGGGTAGGGCAGCATAGAGCAAGCGTAGAACTTCTTTTTCGACGCGTCCTCAATCACGCGGTAGGCGGTGCGGCCTTGCCACAGAGACTGCGCCCAATGGGCATGGGCCGATTTTTCGACGTCGAGGTGCTGGTATTTGTCTTGCATGGGATGTGAACAGCGCACAGGCTGCTAAAAGAAACGCTAAACCGATTTTAGGCGCTGGCTCTACCTACCAAATGGCGCACGGGGTTACGTGCCAGTTATTAGAGCGGCGCTACAGGAGCCTCGGCCACGAAACCAATGCGATTGAGTCCCGATTTTTGGGCCACGCCCATGATCTCGACCACCCGCCCGTAGGGTACGGCCGTGTCGGCGCGCAAGCGCACTTCGGTATCGGGGTTTTTCTGGGCTGCGCTGGAAAGCCGTTGTGCCAATTCCGGCAGGGTCTGCGGTATGTCTTCGACAAAAACCTGCCCCGATTTATCAATCGACAGACCGACAAATTTGGGCTCATCGACCGACTTGGCCGCTTGGGCCTTGGGCAACTCCACCTTGACTGCGCTCACCATTAGCGGGGCCGTTATGATAAAAATCACCAGCAGCACCAACATCACGTCGATGAGCGGCGTCATATTGATCTCGCTCATGGGCTGCGCCGTCGGTGTGCGCTCGAGCCGGCCGAAGCTCATACCCCCACGCTCCACCGCTGCGCGGGTCGCTGCCCCCCAAGGGGGCTAACTCGTCTTAGGACGGCCTGGCGACGAGTTCCGTTCATACCTGTGCCGCCAGCAGTTCGCGCAGGTCGCGGGCAAAGCCTTCCAGATCGGCCTCAATGCGGCCAATGGAGCGCCCCAGAATGTTGTAGCCCAGCACCGCTGGAATGGCGACTGCCAGGCCCGCAGCAGTCATGATGAGTGATTCACCCACCGGCCCGGAAATCTTGTCGATACTGATCTGCCCAGCGCCAGCAATATCCATCAAGGCGTGGTAAATGCCCCAAACCGTACCCAATAAGCCGACAAAGGGCGCAATGGAGCCCACGGTAGCCAGCAGAACTTGGCCTTGCTGCAATTTGTGCAGCACCTGGTGCAGCGCGTCACGCAGCACGCGTGTCAATTGCTGGGAGATGTCGCCTGACGCGGCCAGCGTGCCGGGGGTCTGCCCCTGCGTGGCGAGCACCAGCGGGGTGACTAGGGCGTCACGGTCAAACGCGGTCATGCGTTGCAACGCTTTGTCCAGAGACGGGGCCTGCCAGAAAGCAGCGGTCGCGCGCACCACGTCCCGGTGCGCCCGGGATAGCAGCCAGGCTTTCCACAAAATGACCACCCAGCTGCCCACGGACATGAGCAACAACATGACAGCGACGCTACTGCTAACGACGTCGCCCTTGAACAAAAAGCCGAAGATATTCATTTCAGACCCAGCACATCAAACATGTCGTACAAGCCTGGCGGTTTGCCAGCGAGGAAGCGCACCGCGCGAAGACTGCCCTGCGCATAAGTCACACGGCTGGAAGATTTGTGGCTCACTTCAATGCGCTCCCCAATGCCCGCAAACAGCACGGTGTGGTCGCCCACAATGTCACCACCCCGAATGGTGGCAAAGCCAATGCTGGACGGGTCGCGCTCGCCGGTGACGCCTTCGCGGGCATACACGGCACAGTCCTTGAGGTCGCGGCCCAGCGCGTCGGCAATGACTTCGCCCATTTTGAGTGCAGTGCCCGACGGGGCATCGACCTTGTGGCGGTGATGCGCCTCAACGATTTCGATGTCGTAGCCCGTGGACAGGGCTTTGGCGGCCATTTCCAACAGCTTTAAGGTGACGTTCACGCCCACGCTCATGTTGGGCGCCATCATGATGGGAATGCTCTTAGCAATCTCAACGATCTCCGCCTTTTGGGCGTCGGTAAAACCGGTCGTTCCAATCACCGCAGCGACACCCAGATCCCGGCACGCCTGGAGGTGCGCCAAAGTGCCTTCCGGCCGCGTGAAGTCAATCAGTACCTGGCTGTTTTGCAGGCCCTGGTGCAAATCGGACGAGATCAACACGCCGGTGACCTGGCCCGCAAACGCACCGGCATCCTGGCCAATGGCCGGGCTGGCTGCAATGTCTAGCGCGCCAGACAGCACGCAATCGTCCGCCGCACGCACAGCATCAACCAACATGTGGCCCATGCGCCCAGAAGCGCCCGCAATGGCAATTTTGTGGGTCATCGGCCCGTTCCTGTAAATGGCCCTAGTTGCCCGCAGGCTCCAAGGGAGGGTAATTGGTGGGTGTAGCAGAGGCTGCCACGGGTGTCGGGGTAGGTTTGTTCGCTGCTGGTGGGAATTTTTTTAAATTCTCTTCAGAGGCTTCCAGCGCTGGCAAAGGACCTTTGGCTGTGGCAGATTTCAGCGTGGCCACGAACTCGGCTTCGCTAGGCAGGTCGTCGGCTTCTATGCGATCCAACAAGTCTTCTTTGAAAAACAAGGTGACTTTGCGGGCCTGGGGTGCGGCACCCTGGCGCTGCAAGGTAAAGACATAATCCCAACGCTGCGCATGGAACACGCTGGCCAGTAGGGGGGTGCCCAGCACATCGCGCACCACGGCACGCGGCATGCCGGGCTTGAGCGCCGCCAGTTGTTCGCGCGTCACCACATTCCCCTGCACCACATCAATTTTGTACGGCGACACCGTGGTGGCCACCTGGCGGGTGTCGGGCAGACTGCTGCACCCCGCAGCCACCAGGCACACGAGTGCGGCCAGCAGAGAAGCAGTACGGCGATGCAGGGTATCAAGCATGGAGGCAGTCAGGGGCGATATGATGCGACGATTGTAGCGGTTGGGCCTCTGCCAACTACACTTGCCACCGCGCGGGAGACCGGTCCATGACCAATATCGAAGAACTCAAAAGCACCGGCCTAAAAGCCACCGTTCCCCGTCTGAAAATACTGGAAGTGTTTCAGCGCGGCGTACAACGCCACATGACGGCCGAAGACGTTTTTCGCGTGCTGCTGCAGGAGCGCTCGGATGTCGGTTTGGCCACGGTCTACCGGGTGTTGACCCAGTTCGAACAGGCCAGCATTCTGATTCGCAGCCATTTTGAGAGTGGGAAAGCGGTCTACGAGCTCAATGAAGGCCAGCACCACGACCACCTGGTGTGCCTGGATTGCGGCAAGGTAGAAGAGTTTTACGACGCAGAAATTGAGAAACGCCAGCATGCGGTCGCCAAAGCCAAGGGCTTTTCGATTGCCGACCACGCCTTGAGTTTGTACGCCACCTGCATCAAGGACAACTGTCCCCATCGCCCGCCGTCTGGCAAAAATCAGTTGCCCTGACTAGTTACCCTGCGCCATGGCTTTGCGATGGCGCTCGACAAACTCCTTGTAGGTGTCAATGCCCCGCAACTGCAAAATGGTGTTGCGCACCGCCGCCTCGACCAGCACGGCGATATTGCGGCCCGCCACCACCTGAATCACCACTTTACGCACCGCTACACCCAGCACATCCTGGGTGAGGGGTTCATAGGGAATGCGTTCGTACTCGCGCTCCAGCGTCTCCCTGCGCACCAGGTGCACGATCAACTTGAGCCGCATTTTGCGACGCACCGCGGTTTCACCAAAAATGCCGCGGATGTCGAGCAAGCCAATACCGCGTACTTCCAACAGGTTTTGCAGCAGTTCGGGGCAGCGGCCTTCAATCGTGGTCTGGTTGATGCGAAACAGGTCCACCGCGTCGTCCGCCACCAGGCCATTGCCACGGGAAATCAGCTCCAGACCCAACTCACTTTTGCCCAGGCCCGACTCGCCGGTAATCAACACGCCGAGACCCAAAATATCCATGAACACACCATGCATACTGGTGCGGTCGGCAAAGTGTTTGGACAGGTAGGCCCGCAAGACGTCAATGACAAATGCGGACGACTCCTTGGTCGCGAACATGGGAATCTGTGCGCGCTCGCACATGGACATCAGGGCTTCCGGCGCAGCCTGGCCATCGGCCAGCACCAGCACCGGCGGCTCCAACGTCACGATGCGCGAAATGCGCCGGGCGCAATCTTCGGGCGAGGTGTTGGTGATGTAGGCGATTTCACGCTCGCCCAGAATCTGCACGCGATAGGGATGGATGTAGTTGAGGTAACCGACCAGATCGGCACCCGACCGGGCAGCACGCACGGCCACTTCGTCAAAACGGCGCTCGGATGCCCCTAGACCCGCGACCCACTCCCAGTGCAACAGCCCTCGAAACTCTTCAAACAGAACGTCGGCACTGACAACGGTAGGTTTCACAACAATCCCCGCCGCACAGCGTTTGAGTTAACCCAGCTGGGCAGACTGCCAGCCAGAAATCAGGCCATGCAACTGCACGGCGTCGTCGCAGCCCGTGATCTGCGCGCGCAAGGCCGCGTCGCTGAGCAACTCGGCGATTTCAGACAAAATTTCGAGGTGCTTCTGGGTTGCCGCTTCGGGAACCAGTAAAAAAATCAGCAGGCTGACCGCCTGGTCGTCGGGTGCGTCAAAGCCAATCGGGTTGGCCAGCTGGAATACGGCCGCCAGCGGTGCCTTGAGGCCCTTAATACGGCCATGGGGAATCGCTACGCCATGGCCCAAACCGGTGGAGCCCAGACGCTCACGCGAGAAAAGGCTGTCGGTCACCAAGGCACGGCTCAAGCCATGCAAATTTTCAAACAGCAGACCCGCCTCTTCAAAAGCACGCTTCTTACTTGTGACGTCTACCTGCGCAACGACTTGCGTAGGGGGCAGGATATTGGAGAGTCGATTCATAACTTAGGCGGATTATGCACACAAAAAAACCGCCCGGCAGGGGGCGGTTTTTGCTATTTTAGGGGTTGCTGCTTACATGATGCGCTTGGGCGCGTCGTGGTGGTGGTTCTGCAGCCGGTCCTTGTGACGCACCACTTGCCTGTCCAGCTTGTCCACCAGCTCGTCTACGGCGGCGTACAGGTCCTCATGAGCACTCTCGGCAAACATGTCGCCACCTTTGACATGGATATTGCACTCCGCACGCTGCCGTCGCTCTTTCTCTTTTTGGTTCTCAACGGTTAGAAGTACCTTGACGTCTACCACCTGATCAAAGTGTCGCATGATGCGGTCGAGCTTTGTCGTGACATAACTGCGCAGGGCCGGGGTAACTTCAAGGTGATGACCGCTGATCGTCAAATTCATAAATAGCCTCCAGTTGCTCTCAAGGTTGAAAAAGCCTTCCGTTTGCGGCGGTGGGCTGACGCACCCAGCACAGTGAGAGATGTGCTGGCGTCGGATTCACTATGCGCCCGAAATGGGTCCAACGCAACGCCTTTTGCTGACGCACTGCAACAAATCAGGGCTTTCCTCCGCCTTTCAAACGCCGTCGCCGGCACGCGCTGCCCGCGCCAGTGTCTTGCAGTGCGATAATTTGACCCAGATTCACTTTCGGAAGAGCGCTCCTTGGAAACCTACCCCAGTCGGTAGCTTTCAACTCCCACCACTGCCCGGGGTTGAAAGCAACTACCACCCCTTCGCAGATGCAACCTATTTTGGGAGTGAGCCATGCTCAACATCTTTACGCTCGTCAACGGCCGACTCTTCCAGGAAGAGATTGAGTCGCTGGAAGAACTGTCCCGGTTTCAGCCCATCTGGGTGGACTTGGAGTCCCCCACGGTCGAAGAAAAACGCTGGGTCAAACAGTATTACGGCCTGTCCATCCCGGAAGACGCGATGGACGAGGACATCGAAGAATCCGCCCGCTTTTACGCCGAAGACAACGGCGAACTGCATATTCGCAGCGACTTTTTAATCGCTGACGAAGAAGAGCCGCGCACGGTGCGCGCCGCCTTTATCTTGAACCTGGTGAATGACGAGCTCAAAAGCAAGGGCGTGCTTTTCTCGATCCACGACGAAGACGTGCCGGTCTTTCGCCTGCTGCGCATGCGCGCCCGCCGCGCGCCAGGGCTGATTGAAGATGCCAAGGAAGTGCTGCTGAAACTATTTGACGCCGATGCCGAATACTCCGCCGACACGCTGGAAGGCATTTACGACGAGCTGGAAAAGGTGAGCAAGAAAGTGCTGTCCGGCAACGTGACCGACGCCATTGCCGGTGAGGCACTGGGGGCCATCGCACGCCACGAAGACTTGAGCGGACGCATTCGCCGCAACGTGATGGACACGCGCCGCGCCGTGAGTTTCATGATGCGCAGCAAGATGCTCAACGCCGAGCAGTTTGACGAAGCACGGCAAATTTTGCGCGACATCGATTCACTGG
>JBEEJM010000355.1:0-3988 GCA_041169205.1 Pseudomonadota bacterium
AAAGAACCACCCTACTCCCACGGCCAACCGGCCCGCACCGCTGTGCTGCTGTGCAACCTGGGTACGCCCGACGAGCCCACACCCAAGGCCGTGCGCCGCTACCTGGCCGAGTTTTTGAGCGACCGCCGCGTGGTGGAAATCCCTCGGCTGCTGTGGCTGCTCATCTTGCATGGCATCATCTTGCGCTTTCGTCCGGCCAAATCGGCGGCCAAATACGCCAGCATCTGGACGCCCCAGGGTTCGCCGCTGAAGGTGTGGACCGAGCGGCAAGCCAAGATGCTGCAAGGCTGGCTGGGCCAGCGTAACCACCTGGTAAAAGTGCGTTGGGCCATGCGCTACGGCAGCACGTCCATCGCCTCGCAGCTCGACGCCATGAAGCTGGATGGCGTGACCCGCGTGCTGGTGGTACCCGCCTACCCCCAGTACAGCGCTACGACCACCGCCAGCGTGTTTGACGCGGTGTACGCGTGGGCACAAAAGACCCGCGCCCTGCCAGAGCTGCGCTTTGTCAACCACTACCACGACGACGCGGACTACATCAGCGCGCTGGCTGCCAGTGTGCAGCGCCACTGGAAAGCGAACGGACGCCCCGACCAACTGGTAATGAGCTTCCACGGCGTGCCCGAACGCACGCTGCACCTGGGGGACCCCTACCACTGCGAATGCTTCAAAACGGCGCGCCTGTTGGGTGAAAAACTGGGGCTGCGCAAAGAGCAATACAAGGTAAGTTTTCAGTCCCGCCTGGGTCGCGCCAAATGGCTGGAGCCCTACACCGAGCCCACGCTGATTGCCATGGGCCAGGCCGGAGTGGAGCGGGTCGATGTGATCTGCCCCGGCTTCACCAGCGACTGCCTGGAGACGTTGGAAGAAATCAACATAGAAGCGCGCGAGGCGTTCTTAAAAGCCGGTGGCAAAGAGTTTCACTACATCCCGTGTCTGAACGACGACCCGGAGTGGATTACCGCCTTGTGCAACCTGACCCAGCGCCACCTGCAAGGCTGGCCCACACAAGACGCGCCCGACCTGCATGCGCTGGACGCGTCACGCCTGGCAGCGCTGGCGTTGGGTGCCAAGGAATAAGCAATACGCTATTGATTTCATAGCTTGTTACGCATATTCCACGCTGGCTAGCGGCCGTTTTTACTAAAAATTAGGGCTTATCGGCAACGCAAACGCACTACCCCGTTGCCAGCGCCTGCAGCTTCAAAACGGTAGCCCAATTGCGCGTGGTGACTGCCTGACCCGCCTTGCCCAACAAAGCCTTTCCAGCCTTACTCTCCAGAATGCCGCTGGCGCAGTGCAGATAGGCGGCGTGCGGGCCCACTGCAAATTTTTCGGGTGCCATCACCAGTGGACTGATGCTGCTCAGGCCAGCCAGCGTCTGCGCATCTTGCGCAAAGGCCACCAGCAGTCGGGAATGGTCAGGCGCACTGCTGGCCCACGGGTTGTCAGTTGCAATGGCATCCAGCTCCTGCGCAGACTTGACGATGACTGGCACGTTGAGCTGCATCTGACGGGTAATCGTGGAGGCAATGTCGGTCGCATGCTTTCTGGATGTGCCCTTGGCTGCACGAAACACCGCATTGCCACTGTTGAGCAGCGTGGTCACGTTGGTGTAGCCCAAGCCTTCCAACAGAGCACGCAAATCCGCCATGGGAATACGGTTGGCTTTGCCGACATTGATGCCGCGCAACAGGGCTACGAAAGTGGACATACTTTGGATATGCGAACTAAGCGACAGCCGCCTCAGTATTAGCAATAAAGTCCGCCACGCAATCCAGTTGCGAAGGCACATTCAACGCCGGTGCATGTCCGCAGCCCGGCACCTCCACCACCGTCAAACGCCCTGCTGCGCCCGGTCCGCGTGCACGCATGGCCTGTACGGTCTCTGGCAACAGCAGATCCGAATGCTCACCGCGCAGGCACAGCACGGGCACCTGAATCGCATCAAAGTGGTTCCAGATGAGGTAGTCGTTCGGGTGGCTGATGAACTGCTCCACCATGGCCGGGTCATAGTGCGGCGTCACGCGGCCATCGGGCAGGCGGCGCGTGGAAGTTTCGGTCAGGCGACGCCACTGCGCGTCGCTGAGCCAGCCGTACGGTTTGTACACCTGCCGGAAAAACGCTTCGAGTTCCAACACGCTATTGAAGGCGGGAGGCGAACCCGCATAGGAGCGGATGCGGGTGATGGCGGCGTCGGCCAGTTGCGGGCCGTTGTCGTTGAGCGTGAGGCTCAAGATGCGCTGCTGCATCTCTGGCACGACCAGACCCGACGCGCACACCGTACCGATGGCACCGCCCATGGAAGTTCCCACCCAATGCGCCTTGTCGATGCCTAGCTGGCGAAACAGGTCCGCTGCAATTTGCGCATAGAAGGCCAGGCAGTATTCCTCTTTCGGCAGCGGGCTCCAGGCGCTCAGGCCGCGGCCAATGGTGTCGGGGCAGATGACGCGGTAGCCGTGGGCGCTTAAGTGCGCGGCCAGCTCATCCATGTCGCGGCCGGTACGGGCCAGGCCGTGCCAGGCGATGACCACTTTCTGGTGCTGGGCGCCCCACTGGGTGTAGTGGATCTCGCGGCCGGCACAGGTCAAGTAGTGTGACGTGATTGGCGAAGTGAAAGACGGTGACGACGTCATGGTTTGCCCCTTCCCATCTCAGCACCTGCGCGCAGGCGGCCCACCACGCCGGTGGGGAAGTAATAGACCGACAGCACAAACAGCAGGCCCAGCCACAGCAGCCAGCGGTCGGGCGACAGCAGCGCCGAGAGCCAGCCGACCGAGGACGCAGTCTCGCTGGCAATGCGCAGCAAATCTTGCAAATAACTCTGCGCCACCAAAAAAAGCGATGCGCCGATGATGGCGCCGTATAGGGTGCCCATGCCGCCGATGACGACGATGAGCAGCACGTCCATCATGATCTCGAACGACAGCGAAGTGTCCGGCCCGTTGTAGCGCAGCCAGAGCGCCAACATGGCACCAGCCATGCAGGCAAACAGTGCCGACAGAATAGCCGACGTCGTGCGGTACACCACCACGCGGTAGCCAATGGCCTCGGCACGAAACTCGTTCTCGCGGATAGCCTGCAGCACACGTCCAAAGGGTGAATTGACGATGCGCAGCAGCGCGAGAAACAGCACTACGGCCGTGACGAACAGCAGGTAATAACACAGCAGGCGACCGTCGAGCGACACGCCCAGAAACGGTGTTTCGCTGAACTCAAAACTGGGCGACAGTATTTCGGGCACCTTGAAGGTGAGCCCGTCTTCGCCACCGGTGAACTCGTGCAGTTGCGATGCCAGCGTGAGAAATGCCGAGGCCACTGCCAGTGTGATCATGGCGAAGAAGATGGCACGCACGCGCAGCGAGAACAACCCCACCAGCAGTGCCAGAGCAAACGACAATACCAAAGCTCCGCCCAGCCCCACCGCCAGGGCCGCCCAGGTGGGGCCCATGGCCGTCGTGGCGATGGCAATGCCATACGCCCCGATGCCAAAGAACATGGTGTGCGCAAAGCTGACGATGCCGGTGTAGCCCAGCAGCAAATCAAAGCTGGCCACCAGCACAATGAAGACCAGCACTTTGGCCGCCACGTTAAGCGCCTTGACGCCGGGGAAGATGAACGGCGTCAACGCCAGCGCGGCGACCAGCAGCACCAACATCAGCGTGAGCCAACGGCTGCGGGGCAAGTCTGCGGAAAATATGCGATTGAGCATGGTGCTTCCTTAACGGTTCGCAACCGGATAGACACCCTGCGGCCGCCAGAGAAGGATGGCGACCATCAGGCCGATGTTGGAAAACAGCGCGATCTTGGGTGCCAGAAAGCCGGTGTAGTTGGCCATCAACCCCACCAGCAAAGCCCCGATGAGCGCACCGCCGGTAGAGCCCAGCCCACCGATGATGATGACGATGAAGATCAGCACATTGACCTGCGCACCCATTTGCGGCGTGACCGTCTGCTGGTACAAGCCCCACATCACACCACCCAGCCC
>JBEEJM010000356.1:0-5048 GCA_041169205.1 Pseudomonadota bacterium
CCGGTGCTGCTGGTGGCCGAACGCCAGACCGCAGGCCGGGGCCGCTTGGGGCGCGACTGGACCAGCGACACGCAGGCCCTGGGACACACGCTCACTTTCTCTCTAGGGTTACCGCTGTCGCCCGCCGACTGGTCGGGGCTGTCACTCGCTGTGGGGCTGTCTTTGGCCCACAGCCTGCACCCGCAGATTCAGCTCAAATGGCCCAATGACCTCTGGCTGCAAGGCCGCAAGCTGGCCGGCATCTTGATCGAGACCGCCAGTGTGGGCACTCAGCGCTATGTGGTGATCGGCATTGGCATCAACATCACCGCACCCGACGCAACGGGCCTGCGAACGCCGCCCGCGGGTCTGCGCGAGGTGCTGCCCGAGGTGCAGGCCCCGGATGTACTGGCGCATGTGGTGCTGCCGCTGGTGCAGGCTGTTGCACGGTTTGCAGCGCAGGGTTTTACTCCGCTGGTGTCGGCCTTCATGGCGCGCGACGTGCTTTTGGGGGGCGAGGTGGTCTGTTCTGATGGGTTGACAGGCACTGCGCGCGGGGTCGATGCCACGGGCGCACTGCTGGTGCATACTGGCACTGAAGTCAAAAAAATCACCAGCGCCGAGGTCAGTGTTCGCCCCACATGAATATTGCCGAATGTTGCGACTCCTGCTATTAACACTGATTCTTGCCAATGGGCTCTACTTTGCCTGGAGCCAGGGGCTGCTGCGGGCCTATGGCTTTGCGCCAACGCAGCAGAGCGAGCCACATCGGCTGGAGCAGCAAATCAACCCCGACGCCTTGCACGTGCTGAATGCGGGTGAGCTCAAGTCGGCGCAGGACCAGACCCAGGCGGCACAGACACCCGCGCAATGTCTGGTGGCAGGCCCGTTCAATGACGTGCAAGCAAGCGCCTTGCGTGCGTCGCTAGAGGCCAACCTGCCCACCGGCATGTGGCAGTTCGGTAGCGTGCAGATTCCCGAGCGGTGGATCGTTTACATGGGCCGCTACACCGATGCTGCCACCTTGCAAAAAAAACAGTCTGAGCTGAATGCCATGCATTTGCAGGTCGATGAGGTGCATGCACCTGCCTTGGTCATGGGCCTGTCGCTGGGGGCTTTTGACTCTAAAGACAAGGCGGACGAGGCGCTGATGGTCTTGTCCAAGCGCGGTATTCGCACCGCCAGGGTGGTTCAGGAACGTGCCCAGAGCAGCGCCACCGAACTTCGCCTACCGGCGGCCACAGAGGCCTTGAGAAAGCGCCTGGAAGAGCTGGCCCCCCCGCTTGCAGGCAAAGCCCTGAGGCGCTGCGAAACGCCGAATGGCGTGTCGAATTAAGCCGGCAAATCGCCGGGGGCGCTGTCGCGCGAGAACCGCACCGTAAAGCAAGCCCCAGGTGAGGAATGCCCCGGGCGGCTGTCGTCCAGCGTGACAGTCGCGTGGTGCTGGCGTGCAATTTCCAGAACAATCGGCAGGCCCAGCCCGGATCCGTCGGCTTCGGTGCCCAGCGCCCGATAAAAAGGCTGAAACACCAACTCTCGTTCGGCGGCAGCAACGCCGGGGCCGGAGTCTTCCACCTGCAACACCAGTACCCGGCTAAACGGGTCCACCAGCACGCGCGCAGTGATCACGCCGGGCTTTTCTTCGGTGGACGGGGTGTAGTTGATGGCGTTGTCCACCAGGTTGCGCACCATTTCCTTGAGGAGCGTGGTGTTGCCCAACACCATGACACCGTCGCTGTTGGGTTGGACTCCTTCAAAGCCCAGGTCGATGTGTTTGTCCATGGCGCGAGGCACACAGTCGCGCACCACGTCCATGGTCAGGCGGGCGAAGTCACAGGGCTGGTGGGCCAAGACTGCACCACTGCTCTCGGCGCGCGCCAGCGCTAGCAGCTGGTTGACGGTGTGGGTGGCGCGGATGCTGGAGCGGCCAATTTGCCGCAGCGATTGCTTGAGGTCTTCTGCGCTGCTGCCCTCGCGCTGGGCCAGGTCGGCCTGCATGCGCAGCCCGGCCAAGGGCGTTTTAAGCTGGTGCGCGGCGTCTGCCAAAAAACGCTTCTGGGTGGCAATCGAATCTTTCAGGCGCATCAGCAAGTCATTGACGGACGACACCAGTGGCGCAACCTCCAGCGGCACCGCTTCAACGTCCAGCGGGCTGAGGTCGTCCGGGTCGCGGGCGCGGATGCGTTCTTCCAGCCGGTTGAGCGGCTTGATGGCCTGCACCAGTGCCATCCACACCAGCAGCACGGCCAGTGGCAGCACGACAAACTGCGGAAGCATCACGCCCTTGACGATTTCCGTAGCCAGCACCGAGCGCTTGTCCATGGTTTCCGCCACCTGCACCAGCGCGGGCGACGCATGGGGCAGGTCCAGGCGCACCCACATATAGGCCACTTTGAGCTCGGATCCCTGAAATTCAGCATCACGGATGCGCACTTCACCGGGGACAATTTTTTCGTCTTCGGGCGGCAGAGGCAGACCTTTTTCACCGCCCAGAAACTCGCCATTCGGACCGAGCACCTGGTAGTACACGGTGTCGGCATCGTCGGCGCGCAGCAGTTCGCGCGCGGGCAGTGGCAGCACAAACTGGGCATGGTTGTGGTTAACGGTAATCAGCTGGGCCAGCGCGCCGGCGTTGTACTCCAGCGCGCGGTCAAAAGGTTTGCCCGCAATGCCCTGCGCCACCAGCCAGGTCAGCACCAAGCTGATGGGCCACAGCAGCAGCAGGGGCGTGAGCATCCAGTCCAGGATCTCCCCGAACAACGACCGTTGCTCACGCTGGAATATCTTCACACGCGGCTAACGGCTATCCGGGAATTTTTTCCAGGCAATAACCCAGACCGCGCACGGTGGCGATGCGGATGGGTCCCTTTTCGATCTTCTTGCGCAGGCGGTGGATGTACACCTCGATGGCGTTGTTGCTGACCTCTTCACCCCACTCGCACAGGCGCTCGACCAGCTGGTCTTTGCTGACCAGGCGTCCGGCGCGCTGCAGCAGCACTTCGAGCAGGCCCAGCTCGCGGGCCGAAAGCTCCACCATCTTGCCGTCAATTGTGGCCACGCGACCGGCCTGGTCGTACGTGAGGGGCCCGTGTTTGATGCTGCTGGTCGTGGCGCCCATGCCACGACGCACGAGGGCGCGCACGCGGGCTTCTAGCTCTTGCAGGCTGAAGGGTTTGGCCATGTAGTCGTCGGCACCGTAGTCCAGGCCTTTGACGCGTTCTTCTACGCTGTCGGCGGCGGTGAGAATCAGCACCGGCAATGAGGAGCCACGTCCACGCAGCTTTTTCAGCACTTCCAGGCCGTGCATTTTGGGTAGGCCCAGGTCGAGAATCAGCAGGTCGAATTCGGTGTTGGTCATGAGCGCGGCATCGGCCTCCGAGCCGCTGGCCACGTGGTCTACGGCAGCGCCTGCACCGCGCAGGGCGCGCAACAGTCCGTCTGCCAGTACCTGATCGTCTTCCGCAATCAAAATTCGCATCGTTGTCTCCTCGTTATGCTGCCATTCTAGGCCGCAACGGTGGGCAAAATGCCTTGGAGCGTGGAGGCTTGGCTACTGCCCGCAATAGGCCTCCAGACCCAGCGCCACCACCGTTGTTACTTCCGGGCTGATGGCTTGGCGCATTTCGTCGGCAGTCTGGGCAACGGCGTCGCGGTAGGCCCCCAGCCAGGCCAGGCCCGTGACCGTGAAAATAATTCTGCGTGCGCGTGCATCGGTGGCGTCGTTTTTCCGTGTGACCAGGCCCCAGGCTTCGCATTGCGTCACCAGGGTGCCCATGGCCTGTTTGGTCATGCCCGCGCGCAAAGCCAGCTCGGTCAGGCGCGCGCCTTCAGTAGCCAGATGGCGGGTGATGTGAATGTGCGCGGCCCCGACCTGACCGCGCGCGGCCAGATTGGACAACCCCAAGGGCACGCTGGGGTGGCGCGCCATCAGCTCCATTACCCGCGCGTCAAAGCGCTCCAGCGCCAAACGCAGCCAGTGGCCCGGGTGGTTCTGTCGCCACGGGTCTGGTGGTGGATGGGGTAATTCCGGCATCTGCAAATAGTAATGCAAACTGACCAAATAAACTGTTTACCAACTTCAATCGGCCACGTTAAACTACTGTTCAAGCATCCAGCCTGTAACAAACATCAGTGGACAAAGCCAGATGCCAAAAGAACACCAACCGTTTGATTTTTAAGGAGATTTCCATGGACGCACCCGTCAAGAACCCCAACAACACCAATGGCGCTAACGCCGAAAAAGCCAAAGCCTTGCAAGTGGCGTTGGCCCAAATCGAAAAGCAATTCGGCAAGGGCACCATCATGCGCTTGGGAGAAGGCGAGGTCATTGAAGACATCCAGGTGGTTTCCACCGGCTCGCTGGGTCTGGACATTGCGCTGGGCGTGGGCGGTCTGCCGCGCGGTCGTGTCGTGGAAATCTACGGCCCCGAGTCGTCCGGTAAAACCACGCTGACGCTGCAGGTGATTGCCGAGATGCAAAAGCAAGGCGGCCAGTGCGCCTTTGTCGACGCCGAGCACGCGCTGGACATCCAGTACGCGCAAAAACTGGGTGTGAACCTGCAAGACCTGCTGATCAGCCAGCCCGATACCGGCGAGCAGGCCCTGGAGATTGTGGACAGCTTGGTGCGCTCCGGTGCGGTCGACTTGATCGTGGTCGACTCTGTGGCCGCCTTGACGCCCAAGGCCGAACTCGAAGGTGAAATGGGCGATTCCTTGCCTGGCCTGCAAGCCCGCTTGATGAGCCAGGCGCTGCGCAAGCTGACCGCCCACATCAAAAAGACCAACTGCATGGTCATTTTCATCAACCAAATTCGCATGAAGATTGGTGTCATGTTTGGCTCGCCTGAAACCACGACCGGCGGCAATGCGCTGAAGTTTTACGCCTCGGTGCGCCTGGACATTCGCCGTACCGGCACCATCAAAAAGGGTGACGAAGCCATCGGCAACGAGACCAAGGTCAAGGTAGTGAAAAACAAAGTCGCATCCCCCTTCAAGACGGCGGAATTCGACATTCTGTTTGGCGAGGGCATCAGCCGCCACGGCGAAATCATCGACATGGGCGTGAACGC
>JBEEJM010000357.1:0-2828 GCA_041169205.1 Pseudomonadota bacterium
TGGCCATAATCTACCCCCATTTCTACCCATGTTAGTGAGTCAGATTGTATGGGACAATTTGGGGCAATGTGAGACTATTGATTGGGCCAACATCATTGGAGAATTTGGATAAATTGAATTGACTGAGACAGATTGAAAGTTAGAAGGAGAAAGACGCCTGCTCCGCCAGAAATAGGTACCCAACGGTTTCCAACCGTGTCAGTGGTACCCCTGAAAGCCCCAATTTCTTCACGAAATTGGGGCTTTTTTGTTTGTGTCTGGCCTTGGAGCTGCCGATAACTACGTAATAAATCCTTAATACTGTGCGGTCAAGATCACGACCATTGCACAGCAACAGGGCAGTGCGCGCAACCTATCCGGATCAGCCTCAATGCGTTTACGAGAAAGTTTTTGGGCCATGCTAGGGCGTGAAACCTCCGATACACCGGATGAGGTGATAGAGGCTATTCGCGCCGCAATGCTCCATGCGCTGGATACCTACTGCAGCAACAACCATTACGCGTTGGACGTGAAGATCAGTTTTGCGACGGATGTGTCGGAGCTCTGGTACTTGCGGCCAGACCTGATGTACTCGATTTCTGCCAGCCAAAGCGAGCGGGTTGCTCACAAGGCCTTGGTCAATATCACGGCCTTGTTTAAAGGGCACCACCCCAGCGCAACCCCTTCGCGCTTTGGCGCGCTGTAACTTAGCGAGTGGTCTGCACCATCTTCATGGCGGTGGCAATCAGGGTTGAAACCTCGCTCATATTGCCGGGAATGATGAGCGTAGTGGTCGCGTCAGCAGCCACTTTGCTGTAAGCCTCGACGGCTTTTTCTGCCACCTTCAGTTGCACGGCTTGCTCGCCCCCGGGTTGGCGTATGGCGGAGGCGATGCGTTCGATGGCCAAGGCCGTGGCATCGGCGACCGCGGTAATCGAAGCTGCCTGGCCTTGGGCCTGGTTGATGGCGGCTTGTTTTTCACCCTCAGAGCGGGCAATGAACGCTTCACGTTCACCGGTTGCAATGTTGATTTGTTCCTGGCGGCGGCCCTCGGAGGCGGCGATCAGCGCACGTTTTCCGCGTTCAGCGGTAATCTGGGCCTGCATGGCGTGCAAAATTTCTTTCGGCGGTGTCAGGTCTTTGATTTCGTAGCGCAGCACTTTGACGCCCCAGTTCAGCGCGGCTTCGTCAATGGCGGCCACCACTTGTGCATTGATGATGTCGCGCTCTTCAAAGGTTTTGTCCAACTCTAGTTTGCCAATGACCGACCGCAAGCTGGTTTGCGCCAACTGAGAAATGGCCACGATGTAGTTGCTGGAGCCATAGCTGGCGCGCATCGCGTCTGTCACCTGAAAGTACAAAATACCATCGACCTGTAGTTGCGTGTTATCCCGGGTAATGCAGACCTGGCTGGCGATGTCCAGTGGAATTTCTTTCAGCACGTGCTTGTAAGCCACGCGGTCGACGAAAGGCACCAGGATGTTGAGGCCGGGTGTCAACGTGCCGTGGTATTTACCCAGGCGCTCAATCACCCAGGCGTGCTGCTGTGGCACTACCTTGATGGACCGCGTCACAAAGATGACGGCAATGACAAGCAGCAGAATGGCGATTTCCATGATGGTTCCTTTTAAACTTTTTCCAACAGCAGGCGGTTGCCTACCATCTCAGCAACCCGGTGTGGGCCCATGTCAGGCGTCTGGCCAGGGCGATGAATGCCTGTCCAGTGGGCACCCCGGTAGTGCACATCGGCGGTCCCATCGGCATTCCAGCCCGCAACTTGCACCACTTCACCAATATCCAGATTGACATTGGGATTCGCCTGTGCCGGTAGCTCTTGGCCGCGCCCGCCTTGCTTAAGGTGCCACGCCACCACCGCACCGCCGCCCACGAGCGCGGCAACCACGATTTGGGTCGTGGTACCGGCACCCAAATGCGCAGCTACTGCTGCAGCGGCCAGCCCGATGGCCAGCATCAGCAAATAGAAGGTGCCCGTGAGCAGTTCAATAGCGACGGCACCGCCCGTGAGCAGCCACCAGACGGTGGTTTCGGTCATATCGCGTGCCCCTGGGGGCTCCATGTGTATTGACAACGCCACATTGTGGGCCAAAAGGTGTGCGCTGCAACATGGGATACGCAATAAGTCCTTACACTTCGCGGCTGTTTTTCTGTTTTTGGCCTGTCGCTGGAGCCTGTAATGAAATTTCGTTTTCCCATCGTGATCATTGACGAAGATTTCCGTTCGGAAAACACGTCCGGATTGGGTATTCGCGCGTTGGCACAGGCCATTGAGACGGAAGGATTCGAAGTGCTGGGCGTTACCAGCTACGGTGACCTGAGTCAGTTTGCGCAGCAGCAAAGCCGTGCCAGCGCCTTTATTTTGTCCATCGACGACGAAGAATTCACTCCGGGTCCCGATCTGGACCCGGCGGTGCTGAACCTGCGCCACTTTATTGAAGAAGTGCGCCGCAAAAATCTGGATGTGCCCATCTATGTGTACGGCGAGACCAAGACCAGCCGCCACATTCCCAATGACATCCTGCGCGAGCTGCATGGCTTCATTCACATGTTCGAGGACACGCCCGAGTTCGTGGCGCGCCACATCATCCGCGAGGCCAAAGGCTATTTGGAAGGCGTGCAGCCTCCGTTTTTCAAGGCCCTGCTGGACTACGCCGAAAACGGCTCGTACAGCTGGCATTGCCCCGGCCACTCCGGCGGTGTGGCGTTCCTTAAAAGCCCGGTGGGCCAGATGTACCACCAGTTTTACGGTGAAAACATGCTGCGCGCCGACGTGTGCAACGCGGTGGAAGAGCTGGGCCAATTGCTGGACCACAACGGCGCGATTGGTGCCA
>JBEEJM010000358.1:0-8265 GCA_041169205.1 Pseudomonadota bacterium
CCCCAATTCACCAGTGCGTCGTAAATCGCCTGGAAGCGCTGCGGTTCTTCGGGTGAAAACAGTCCGTCACGAATGGCTTCAAGCGTACCTTTCAGTTCGGCATTGCCCTCTACCAGCGCACGTGGCTGGTATCCCGCCTGGCGCGTGGCCGCCACTTGAGGTGTCGTCATGCCAAAGATGAAGATGTTTTCCGCACCCACGTTTTCCAGAATTTCCACGTTTGCACCATCCAGCGTGCCAATCGTGAGCGCACCGTTGAGCGCGAACTTCATGTTGCCCGTGCCCGATGCCTCGGTACCCGCAGTGGAAATTTGCTCTGACAAATCCGCCGCCGGAATGATGCGCTCAGCCAGACTGACGCTGTAGTTGGGAATAAACACCACTTTGAGCAAGTTACCCACGCGCGGATCGTTGTTCACCACTTTGGACACGTCATTGATCAGGTGAATGATCTGTTTGGCCATGTGGTAAGCCGACGCTGCCTTGCCAGCAAACACCACCACCCGTGGAACCGTCACCGAACCCGGGTTGTTGACGATGCGCAGGTAGCGGGTAACCACATGCAGCACATTGAGCAGTTGGCGTTTGTATTCGTGAATGCGCTTCACTTGCACATCAAACAGGGCATCGGTAGGAATGGTCAACCCCATATTGGTTTGAATCCAGCTCGCCAAGCGTTCCTTGTTCACACGCTTCGCGCCTTGAAAGGCCGTAATCACGTCATGGCGCGTGAGCACGGGTTGCAATCCCGCCAGTTGCGAAAGATCGCGCCGCCAGCCGGTGCCGACCTGTTTATCCAACACCGCTGACAGGGCCGGATTGGCCTGGGCGAGCCAGCGACGCGGCGTGATGCCGTTGGTCTTGTTGTTGAACCGCGCGGGCCACAGCTTGGCAAAGTCGGAAAAGATGGACTCTTTCATCAACTCGGAGTGCAATGCCGACACACCATTGACAGAGTGGCTTGCCACGACGGCGAGGTAGGCCATGCGCACCCGACGCTCGCCCTGCTCATCCACCATGGAAACCCGGCGCATCAACTCCACATCGGCATTGCTTTTTGTCAGCGTGGCCAGGAAATACGAGTTGATATCAAAAATAATCTGCAAGTGGCGCGGCAGAATGCGCCCCAGCATTTCCACGGGCCAAGTCTCCAGCGCCTCGTGCATCAAGGTGTGGTTGGTGTACGAGAACACGGCCTGACACAAACGCCAAGCATCAGCCCAAGGGAGCTGATGTTCGTCGAGCAATAACCGCATCAGTTCCGGAATTGCCAATACCGGATGGGTGTCATTCAAATGAATGCTGACCTTGTCAGGCAGGCTCTCAAAGTTGTCATGGGTGCGCAAATAGCGGCGCAGCAAATCCTGCACGCTGGCACTGACAAAGAAATACTCTTGGTGCAGACGCAACTCACGCCCCGACGGGGTGGAGTCATCCGGGTACAGCACACGCGACACGTTTTCGGAGTCGTTCTTGGTTTCCACTGCAGCGAAATAATTGCCGCGATTGAACGCACCCAGATCGATTTCCTGTGTCGCCTTGGCCGACCACAGCCGCAGTGTATTGGTGGCTTTGGTCGCGTAGCCAGGGATGATGGTGTCATACGCCATGGCCAGCACGTCGTGGCTATCGACCCATTGGTAGGTATCGCCTACTTGGGTCACGTGGCCACCAAACTGCACGCGGTAGGTAACCTCAGGGCGCGGAAACTCCCAGGGGTTGCCTCGGGTCAACCAGTAGTCTGGTGCCTCCACCTGGCGACCGTCCACAATCGTCTGGCGAAACATGCCGTAGTCGTAACGAATGCCATAGCCAAAACCGGGAATGTTCAGTGTCGCCATCGAATCCAGAAAACACGCGGCCAGTCGTCCCAAGCCGCCATTTCCCAGCGCTGCGTCCGGCTCCAACTCGGTAATGGCTTCCATATCCACGCCGAAGTCCAACAACGCCTGATGAACCCTGTCACGCAAGCCCAGTGCCAGCATGGCATTGCTGAAGGTGCGCCCAATCAAAAACTCCATCGAGAGGTAATAGACGCGCTTGGCATCTTGCGCATATTGGGCACGTGTGGTTGCCATCCAGCGCTCTACCAGTTGGTCACGCACTGCATAGGCAGCCGCATGCAGCCAGTCTTCCTGGCTCGCAGCCTCTGGATTCTTGCCCACGACAAACATCAGCTTGTTGGCAATAGAACGTTTGAGGGATTCCAGGTCGCGGCCTGGCGCGTCAAATTCAAATTTCACGGGAACGGTACTCTTCATAGCATGGGTCATGGGTTGCGAATCAATCGATCGTAAAGTTGAACGTAATGTTGTGCAGCACTGGGCCAGTCAAATGCAAGCCTCATGCCAGTCTGACGCACACGATTCCATTCGGTGCGACGGTGGTAGAGCGCGAATGCACGGCGCACGGCGCGACGGTAATGGGTGTCGTCAAAGGCATCAAATACGAAGCCAGTGGCGGTGCGGTCTTCCAGGGTTTCCAGGTCGGTGTCCACAACGGTGTCGGCCAAACCACCGACCCGTCGTACCAGCGGCAGGCTGCCGTATTTCAGGCCATACATTTGGGTCAACCCACAGGGCTCAAAGCGCGATGGCACCAAGGTCACATCGCTGCCCGCAAATATGCGGTGGGCAAAGGCTTCGTCGTAGCCCAGCCGAACAGCCACTTGATCGGGTTGGGCCTTGGCTTGCGCCACAAAGGCTTGTTCCAGCCAAGTTTCACCGCTGCCCAGGACCAGCAGCTGTCCACCACGCGAGACGATTTCGTCCATCGCAGCCAGCACCAAGGGCAAACCTTTTTGTTCCGTCAGTCGGCTGACCACGGCAAAGAGTGGTGCCTCGGCCTCTTGCTTCAAACCGACTTCCAATTGCAACGCACTTTTAGACTGGGCCTTGCCAACCATGCGACGCGTATCAAAATTATGCGCAATGGAGCGGTCGGTGCTAGGGCTCCAGACCGTGTCATCCACTGCGTTAAGAATGCCGGTCAAGTTTTGTTGCCGTAAACGCAGCAAACCATCCAGACCACAGCCCTGTTCTGGCCCCTGAATTTCACGGGCATAGGTAGGGCTGACCGTGGTGATGTGGTCCGCGTAATGAAGCCCCGCCTTCATGAACGACAACTGCCCGTGAAACTCCAAACCATGGACGCTAAAGGCTTTTCCTGGCAAACCCAAGTCACCGAAATATTCAGGGCCGAATACGCCCTGATACGCCAGGTTGTGTACCGTAAACACACTCGGAACCTTGGGCGCAGCGTGGTCCGGCCAAAAAGCCAAATAGGCGCTGGCCAATCCTGCATGCCAATCATGGCTATGCACCAACTGCGCACGCCACAAGTTATCTAAACCATGGGCCAAATGGGCCGCAGCCAAGCCCAGCACGGCAAACCGCCGATGGTTGTCTGCATACGCCTGCTTATGGGCGTCTTCGTAAGGGTTGCCCGCGCGGTCATACAAACTGGGGGCGATCAAAACATACGCACCCTGTTGTAGACCGCCGCGCGCCAGCGCTGGCAAGTGCCCGTACAGCACTTCCACGGTATCCCCCCACGGTGTGGAAAACGCCCCCACCCGAACGGCATCTTCCAAGCCGGAACGAATGGCGGGGAAACCGGGTAGCAGCACCCGCACATCACATCCCGCAGCGTTTAAGGCCGCGGGCAATGCGCCGGCGATGTCGGCCAACCCCCCCGTTTTAAGGAGCGGGAAAATTTCAGCGCTAACTTGCAGAATCCGCATGCAATGACTTTCTAGATAGTTAAGCGGCGGCGAGTTGGTTGAGCATGTCTTTGGTAACCAACACCACACCTCTTTCCGTGCGCTCAAAGCGCGCTGCGTCCAGCACGGGGTCCTCACCAATCACGAGGCCATCTGGGAGTGTGCAGCCGCGGTCCACCACCACGCGGCTCAACTTGCAGCCCTGACCAATGGTGACTTCAGGCAACAGCACCGCCTGATCAATCACGCAGAAAGAATGCACGCGCACGCTGCTAAACAAAACAGAGTTGCTAACGACCGAGCCAGACACGATGCAACCGCCCGAGACCATGGTGTTGATGGCTTGGCCATGCTTGCCATCGGCATCCTGCACAAACTTGGCCGGTGGCAACTGGCGCTGACTGGTCCAGATAGGCCAGTTGGTGTCATAAATATCCAGCTCGGGAGTGACCGAGGCCAGATCGAGATTGCCTTCCCAAAACGCATCAATAGTGCCCACGTCGCGCCAGTACGGAATCGCATCGGGCGTAGAAGACACGCAAGACATGGAGAACGGGTGGGCAATGGCCTGACCCTCGCGCACCACGCGGGGAATCACGTCTTTGCCAAAGTCGTGGCTCGACGCAGGGTTGGCGATGTCATCTTCCAGCAAGGCATACAGGTATTTGGCATCAAAGATGTAAATGCCCATACTCGCCAGCGAAATGGTGTCGCTGCCTGGCATGGTTGGTGGGTTCTCAGGTTTTTCCACAAATTCTGTGATGTTGCGGTGATCGTCAACGGCCATCACGCCAAAAGCCGTGGCTTCTTCGCGAGGGACCTCAATACAGCCCACCGTGCAGCCCTTGCCGCTGTCCGCGTGGTCTTTCAGCATGAGGGAATAGTCCATTTTGTACACATGGTCCCCCGCCAGCACCACCACGTACTCGGGGTTGCTGCTTTGAATGATGTCCAGATTTTGGTAGATGGCATCGGCCGTTCCGCGGTACCAATGCTCTTCATTGACGCGTTGTTGTGCGGGCAACAAATCAACCATCTCGTTGAGCTCGGCGCGCAGAAAACTCCAGCCTCGTTGCAAGTGGCGCAACAGCGAGTGAGACTTGTACTGCGTGATCACGCCAATACGGCGGATACCAGAGTTCACGCAGTTAGACAGCGCAAAGTCCACGATGCGGAACTTGCCACCAAAATACACCGCAGGCTTGGCCCGGCGGTCGGTCAATTGTTTCAGCCTTGAACCTCGGCCACCCGCCAGTACCAGCGCAATGGTGCGCCGTACCAGCATATGGGGTTGCATGTGGCGGTCTTGCTGTATAGGACTGCGGGTTTGTTCGATATTGCTCATGGTTGTCTCCTCTTGGTTGTAATTCGTTGATAGCGAGTGCCTGATGTGTCTCAGGTCATCACCGTGGGTTGGTCCATGCCCGTGAATTGACGCACTTTGGCAAGCGTCTGCGCCAGCGCGACCAGGGGCTGCAAAGCCTCCTGGGCAGGCAGGTCCTGGCGGGCTGGATTCGGTTCGTGGCGCTCCAGGTAAATGCGCAAGGTGGCACCTTCGGTTCCCGTGCCAGAGAGTCGAAACACGACACGCGAACCGTCGGTCAAAATGATTCTCACCCCTTGCTTGTTGCTCACGCTGCCATCGACTGGGTCGGTGTAGGCAAAGTCGTCGGCCAGCGCAATCGGCAAGCCAGCGATGGTCGTGCCCGCTAGTGTCGGAAGGGCCGCGCGCAGCTCATGCATCAATGTGTCGGCCTTGTCCGAAGGAATGGCCTCGTAGTCGTGGCGTGAATACACACAGCGGCCATGCTCGGCCCACAGTGCGCGTACCAGCTGCTCCACCGTTTGCCCGGTAGTGGCCACCAGATTGAGCCAGAACAGCACGGCCCACAAACCATCTTTCTCGCGCACGTGGTTGGAGCCGGTACCGTAGCTCTCTTCACCGCACAGGGTGACCTGGCCATCGTCCATCAGGTTGCCAAAAAACTTCCAGCCCGTGGGGGTCTCAAAGCAGGGAATGCCCAACGATTTGGCAACACGGTCCACCGCTGTAGACGTGGGCATAGACCGCGCAACACCGGCCAGTCCACCGCGGTACCCAGGCACGCGCGTTGCATGGGCCGCCAACACGGCCAAGCTGTCACTGGGTGACACCACGAACTTACGACCCACCACCATATTGCGGTCGGCATCACCGTCAGAGGCCGCACCCATATCGGGGGCGTTGTCGGCAAACAAATGCGCGATGAGGTCTTCGGCGTTCACCGGGTTGGGGTCAGGGTGCAGACCACCAAAATCCTCCAGCGGTGTGCCATTGACTACCGTGCCTGCAGGTGCCCCCAGCTCGCCCTCCAGTAACGCCAAGGCATACGGGCCGCCGACGGCGCACATGGCGTCAAACCGCAGACGAAACCCACCTGCAAACAGCTGGCGAATGGCAGCAAAGTCAAACAAGCCGCGCATCACTTCTGCATAGTCGGACACAGAATCGATCACGGTGATCTCGGTGCCTTCAATGCGCTGAGTCCCCAGTTGGTCCAGCGACACGTCGGCCGAATCGGTCATGCGAATGCTGTTCACCGATTTAGTGCGTTCGAACACTGCCTCGGTCACCTTTTCAGGTGCGGGCCCACCGTTGGCCACGTTGTACTTGATACCAAAGTCGCCGTCCGGACCGCCTGGGTTGTGGCTGGCCGACAGCACGATGCCACCGCTGGCACCGTGTTTGCGGATGACCGCACTCACGGCCGGCGTCGACAAAATTCCGCCCTGCCCCACCAAAACCCGGGCATAGCCCTTGGCAGCAGCCATGCGCAGAATGGTCTGAATCGCTACGCGGTTATAAAAGCGCCCGTCCCCTCCCACCACCAGAGTTTGTCCCGCAGCATCGGGCAGCACGTCAAACAGTGCTTGCACAAAATTTTCCAGATAGCACGGCTGCTGGAACACAGTGACTTTTTTTCGCAAGCCTGATGTACCTGGGCGTTGGCCATCAAACGGGGTCGTGTGTGAGGAGATGATTGGCATAAACGTAGAGGGTTGTGACAAACAAAAAACTAAACCTGTAGCAAGTCTGCTGGCGCGCTACTGGCCAGCCAGAGGCTTTGGGGGGGGATTTGCACTTGCGCGGGCAATACCCGATCGACAGTGTGGCCTGTAAAAGTATCCAGGCGCAAGTGCCAGGCCTGTGATGGTTCAGGGGCACTGGGCACCACGCAATCGAGGGCGGCAGTGCCCGGATTGAAAAGCAATAAACAGTCTGAAGCCGTGACGGTCGCTTCTGCAGGCTTTGCCACCTCCAAGCGCAGAACCAACCCTCGCTGTTGAAGCTGGTGCCAGTCGTCTTCGGAAGGTTCGTGTCCTTGTGGCGTGCTCCAGCGGGCCACCACTCCGTCCAACGGGGACGTTTCACCTGCGGCACACCACCATGCACCCGCTTGCAGCACCGGCAATTCATTGCGCAAGGCAATCACGCGGGCCACAAAGTTAATCAGATCCGTATCGGCCTGGTCCCAGTGCAACCACGTGGTGGGATTGTCTTGGCAGTAGGCGTTGTTATTGCCCTGCTGTGTGTGTCCCATTTCATCGCCCGCCAACAGCATGGGGGTGCCCAAAGACCACAGCAAACTGGCCAGCAACACACGCTGCTGTCGTGCCCGTTGCACCACCACCTGCGGGTCGTTGCTGGGGCCTTCGATGCCGTTGTTCACACTCAAATTGTGTCCATGGCCGTCTCGGTTATGCTCGCCATTGGCCTCGTTATGGCGATGGTTGTAGCTCACCAAATCCAGCAACGCGAAACCGTCGTGTGCAGTGACAAAGTTCACGCTACTGTGCGCCGATCGACGTGCCGGTAGGAAGTCGTCACTGGAGCCTGCCAGTCGATTGGCAAACTCGGCGCGGTCCACACTACCACCCAGCCAGGCACCACGCTGCGTATCGCGAAAGCGGTCATTCCACTCTAGCCAACCGGGCGGAAACGCGCCCAACTGGTAACCACCGTTCCCTATATCCCAGGGCTCAGCCACCATCAGGCAGTCACGCAATAGAGGGTCTTGGGCAATAGCCATCAGAAACGGTGCACCGGCATCAAACTGGTGCTGACGGTCTGCGCCTGTACGGGCCAGTACCGGTGCCAAGTCAAAACGAAAACCATCGATGCCAAATTCTCGCACCCAGCCACGAAGACTGTCCATCACGGTACGCAACACCAGCGGATGGGTCAGGTTCACGCAGTTTCCACAGCCAGTCCAGTTGGCGTAGTACGCGGGTTGGTTTGCGTCCAGGTGGTAGTAAGTTGCGTTGTCGATGCCGCGCAGGCTCAGCGTGGGACCGAGCTCGTCGGTCTCGCCGGTGTGGTTGTAAACCACATCCAAAATTACTTCGATACCCACCGCATGCAAGGCATCCACCAGCGCACGAAATTCGCTGCGGGGTGTGGTGCCGGGTGTGGCACTCCAGTACCGGTTTTCCGGCGCGTTCCAGGCGATGGGGCTGTAGCCCCAGTAGTTGGTCAAACCCATGTTCAACAGGCGCACTTCGTC
>JBEEJM010000359.1:0-6641 GCA_041169205.1 Pseudomonadota bacterium
GCGCTGGTGGCCGTGCGCACCTCGGAACTGATTGAAGCGCGCCTGCAGGCCGAGGCGGCGAACCAGGCCAAGAGCAGTTTTGTGGCCCACATGAGCCACGAAATTCGCACGCCCATGAACGCCATTTTGGGATTCACCCATTTGCTGCAACAAGCGCCCTGCACGCAGCAGCAGCTGGCAGGGCTGGGAAAAATCGAGCGCGTCGGGCAGCACATGATGGCGGTCATCAACGATGTGCTGGACTACACCAAGGTGGTCGCCGATCGGTTGGTGCTGGAGAACACCGATTTCCACCTGCCCACGTTGCTGGCCGATGTGGTGTCGCTGGTAGGCCCGGCGGCGGTGGAGAAGGGCCTGCAGATTGACTTGCACACCTGTGACGTGGGGCCCTGGTTGCGCGGCGACCCAACCCGGCTGCGCCAGGCCTTGCTGAACTATGTGGCGAATGCCGTCAAGTTCACCGACATGGGCTCGGTCAGCATCGGCGTGACTTGCCTGGAAGATGCGGCAGACGACGCATTGCTGCTGCGCTTTGACGTGGTGGACACCGGCATCGGCATTGCGGCCGACCGGCTGGAGCGGCTGTTCAAGCCCTTCGAGCAGGCTAACGCGTCAACCACCCGCCAGTACGGCGGCTCGGGGCTTGGGCTGGCCATTACGGCGCGGCTTGCCAAGTTGATGGGGGGCGAGGCCGGGCTGCACAGCGAGCCGTGTCAGGGCAGCACGTTTTGGTTCACGGCCCGCTTGCGGCGGGGCCAGCCGGTGGACGGTGCCGATGCCGCGCCACAAAGCGCGCACGCGAACGCGGCGGCCGTATTGTGGCAGCGCCACCACCAGGCGCGCATTCTGGTGGTGGACGACGACATGTTCAACCGCGAGGTGGCGTCTGAATTGCTGCAGTCGGTAGGCCTGGCCGTGGTGCTGGCGACCGATGGTTTTGATGCCGTTTCGCAAGCCCAACTGCATGCCTTCGATGCCGTCTTGATGGACGTGCAAATGCCGATTTTGAATGGCCTGGAGGCCACCCAACGGATTCGCCAGCTCCCCGGACGCGAGGCCACACCCATCTTGGCGCTCACCGCCAACGCCTTTGCCCAGGATCGCCAGGCTTGCCTGGACGCCGGCATGAACGACTTTGTTGTCAAACCGATTAACCCGCAGCAGCTCTATGCCACTTTGTTGAAGTGGCTAACACCATGAACCCTTCTCACGCCCGCGTTTCCGACGCCCCTTCCATCCCCTCGCAACCTGGCGCACCCGCGCTCTGGCGGTGGATGGGCATACCCCCGGTGCTGGTGCTGCTGGGCCTGTTGCCTGCGTGGTTCGAGCCGTGGGTGGTCTGGTGGTCGGCCGCCGCCATCGGGCTGCTGTCCACGACGGTGGTTGCCGTGTTGGTGGCGCGGGCGCGGTCTTCTCAGGCGCTGGCACAAGAAACCAACGCGACGCAGAACACCCAGGTGGCCGATCTGGCCGACTTGCTGGAAAACGTGTTGCCAGCCTGGCAACACCATGTGGTGGCGGTGCGGGCGCAAACCGAAGATGCGGTGCTGCAATTGACCACCGGCTTTTCCGTGGTGCTCGACCAGTTTGACCTGGCCGGTATTGGCGGATCTTCGCAGGGGGGTGGAAACGGCGACAACGGGCAAACCATTGGCCTGCTGGCGCTGTGCGAACGGGAGTTGCAACCCGTGGTGGGGTCACTCACCGATGTGATCGAGGGCAAAGACAGCATGCTGGCCAACATTCGCCACCTGGAGGCGGAAACCAAGGCGCTGATTGCCATGGCCGCGGAGGTGGGCAGCATTGCGGCGCAGACCAACTTGCTGGCCATCAACGCCGCCATTGAGGCAGCGCGGGCCGGGGAGTCGGGTCGCGGGTTTGCCGTGGTGGCCGCAGAAGTGCGCAAGCTGTCGCAGCGCTCTGCCGAGACCGGCCGCCAGATCGCCGCACGGGTGAACCAGGTCAGCGCCATCATGGGCAAGACGCTAGCGGCCGCCGAGACCTCTAACGCGCAAGACAAATTGTCGGTGTCGCTGTCGGGCCAAATTGTGGAAGACGTGCTCAAGCATGTGCGCAAACTCGGGGCATCGGCCGACTCCATGCATTCGCATGGCATGGTCGTGCGGGGCGAGGTAGAAAAACTACTGATGGCCATGCAGTTTCAGGACCGGGTTTCGCAAATGCTGCACGGCGTGCATGACGACATGCAACGCATGCAGCAGACCGTGCACGGCTTGGACGAGAACGAAGTGCCCCAGGCTGCACTATGGATGGAGTCCCTCAGACGGACTTACACCATGGAAGACCAAAAGCATACTCAATAAAAACAAAGAGAATTGCCATGAACCACGCTGTCACACCCTTCTCCCATTCTTCTAAAAAACGCGACGCCCTCCGGGTGTTGGTGGTCGACGACGACCCCTTTCAGTTAGAGCTGATTGCCGACATGTTGCGCACCCTGGGGGTGATCGACATTGCCACCGCCTTGAATGGCGATTTGGCGTTGCAGGCCGTCATGAAGGCCAATAAGTCGTCGGCGTTTGATCTGATGGTGAGCGACCTGCACATGCCCGGCATGGATGGTTTCCAGTTCATGGAGGCTGTGGCCCGCAGCGGCTTTTTTGCCGCACTCATCATCGTGTCGGGGCAAAGCAGCGACGTGATGCACTCTGCGTCGCTGGTGGCGCAGTTGCGCCGTTTTAGGTGGTTGGGCTCACTGTCCAAGCCGATCGACAAAACGCAGTTCGACGTGCTGCTGGCCAAGCTGGCACCTTAAGCCTCGAGGTGGTGCAGCAGCGCAGCGCGTATCGGTAAAAACATCGGGCGCAAGGAGTGCGCCAGCGCCATCGCGGCTGCTGTGTCGTGGGCTGTGGCGGCTTGTTCCATGCGCAGGCATTGGGTTGAAAAACCGGTGGCACCGATGTTCAGGGCGGTCGATTTGGCGCGGTGCCCCATCGCACCGAGCAGGGCACAGTCGGCCCGCGCCATGCCATCGTCCACTTGCGCGAGCATCTCTTCCAGTGACGCAATGAACAGCAAGGAATACTTGCGCAACTTCGCTGCGTCGTGGTCGACCAGTGTGTCCAAAACCGATAAATCGAGCGGCATAGTCATTCAGAAAAAGGGGCTTAGGTAGACCAGATGCGTGGGCTCGAAGGCGCAACGCCCCACAGCGTGCTGCGCCACACGGCGCGCAGGGCACGGAGCAGGTCCATCGCGGGCTCCACCACCGGGGCAATCACCCGCACCACCACCACCTGGGGGTTGGGGCAGGTCGCCCCCGCCGTGGAGGCCAGCGCGTGTTGCGCAATGACCGCGCGCACGCTGTCCAGCGCCAGTTCACGGCGCTGGCGTGAGAGTGCGGTGCCCGCCACAAAAAACAGCGATGCCATGCAGCGCTGCCCGGCCAAGCCCACCGGGCCATCGAGCAGGCGGGTGTCTTCGGCAGCAAGGGTGCCGCGCTCCAGCCAGACGCCGGGCACTTCAATGTGCTGGTGAAATTGGCCCAGCACAAAAGGCTGATCGGCGTGGGGCAGGCCCAGCGCGGTGACGTCCCAGCCGATCAATTCCGCACCAGGTGCGACGTCCATGGTGAGGCGGTTTTCAGCCTGGCAGGCGCTGTAGCACAGGGCCTCGAGCGGCAGCCATTCGAGGCGCGATGCGCTGTCTAGTTGGAGGTGCGTGGTTTGCAACGCCAGTGCGCCTTCGGAGCGATAAAACCGCGTGGCCCCCGGCGTGGTGATCAGGCCATGGCTGCCCGCGTGGGCGTGCACCGCAATCTCCAGCGTGTCGCCGCCCACCAGACCGCCCGGCGGGTGCACCAGCACGTTGTGGCAAATGGTGTCGCCCTCGGGGTACAGGCTTTGCAATATCCGCAAAGGCCCACTGTGTTGGTGACGTGCCAGTGTTTTTCCGGATTCCAGGGTGTAGTCGATGGAGAGGTGGGCGTGCCAGGACATGGAGAAAGTGCTTGGGTGGACTGCGGCCCACTATACCGCCCGCTACGGGTCAGAACCGCGGCAAGTCCGGGTGCTTGATCTGCCCGGCGCGCACCAGCATCTTGCCGTACTCCGCGCAGCGGTGCAGGGTGGGGATCACCTTGCCGGGGTTGAGCAAGCCCTTGGGGTCGAACGCGTGCTTGATGGCAAACATCTGCGCGTTTTCTTCGGCAGAAAACTGCACGCACATGCTGTTGAGTTTTTCCACGCCCACGCCGTGCTCGCCCGTAACGGTGCCGCCCATGGCCACGCTGGTTTCCAGAATGTCGGCACCAAAGAGTTCGCAGCGGCGCAGCTGGTCGGGGTCATTGGCGTCAAACAAAATCAGCGGGTGCAGATTGCCGTCACCGGCGTGGAACACGTTGGCGCAGCGCAGTTGGTACTTTTTTTCCATCTCTTGAATCGCCAGCAGGATGTCGGCCAAGCGTTTGCGTGGGATGGTGCTGTCCATGCACATGTAGTCGGGGCTGATGCGGCCCGATGCGGGGAATGCGTTTTTGCGGCCGCTCCAAAAGCGCAAACGCTCGGCTTCGTCTTTGCTGACCGCAATGGCAGTCGCGCCGCAGCGGGTGAGTACCTCGGCCATGCGACCAATTTCTTCTTCGACTTCTTCGGGCGTGCCATCGCTCTCGCACAGCAAAATAGCTTCGGCTGTGAGGTCGTAGCCCGCGTGCACAAAATCTTCTACGGCGGCGGTCATGGGCTTGTCCATCATCTCCAGCCCGGCCGGGATGATGCCCTCGGCAATCACGGTGGCCACCGCATCGCCGGCTTTGCGCATGTCGTCAAAGCTGGCCATGATGCAGCGCGCCAGTAAGGGCTTGGGGATGAGCTTGACGGTGACCTCGGTGGTGACGGCCAGCATGCCTTCGCTGCCGACCACCACGCTCAGCAAATCGTAGCCAGGCTGGTCTAGCGCGTCGCTGCCAAACTGGATCGGCTCGCCGTCCATGGTGAAGCCGCGCACTTTGACGATGTTGTGCAGCGTGAGGCCGTATTTGAGGCAATGCACACCCCCCGAGTTTTCGGCCACATTGCCGCCAATGGTGCAGGCAATCTGGCTGCTGGGGTCGGGGGCGTAGTACAGGCCGTAAGGCGATGCTGCCTCGCTGATGGCCAGGTTGCGCACGCCGCATTGCACCACCGCCGTGCGGCTGCGCTTGTCGATACGCACAATTTTGTTGAACTTGGCCAGCGACAGGGTCACGCCCATCGCGTGCGGCATGGCACCGCCCGACAGCCCGGTGCCCGCACCGCGCGCCACCACCGGCACGCCCAAGCCATGGCAGACCTTGAGCACCGCCGCCACTTGGGCTTCGGTTTCGGGCAGGGCCACCAGCAAGGGCCGCTGGCGGTAAGCCGTCAGGCCATCGCACTCATAGGGCGTGGTGTCTTCTGTCTGGTATAGCAGCGAATGTGGAGGTAAATAGGCCTCTAGCCCCCGCAGAATATGCGTGAGCAGCTCTTTTTTTTGTAGCGCTTGGATGGCGTTGGTGGTGGTATTGACGGTGTGGTCGAGGCTGGACGCGTTCATGGTGGGGCTCTGTCGATGATGCTTGGCACTCTACGGCAACGGTGAACCGCGCGGCGTGAAAAAACTTTGACCTACCCCACCGCTTTCTTCAACCACTCCGCAAACGCCGCTACTTCCCACCGGTCCATCGCGCCGGTGCGCCAGCACAGGTAGTGCGCGTGGGGGCTGGGTACGTCGTGTCCGTATAGGCGCACCAGCGAGCCGTTGTCCAGCCAGGGCGCGCCGAGTTTGAGGCGGATCAACCCGACGCCCATGCCCGCAGCAGCGCCGTCACACATCAGGCCAATGTCGTTGAACTGGGAGCCCTCGGCGGGCTCGGGCCAGTCCAGCCCGTTGGCGGCAAACCAGGTGCGCCAGGGCTCCAGCGGGCTGCGCAGCAAGGCCACGTTTTGCAAATCTTGCGCGGTCTCAAACGGGCCGTGTTCGCGCACAAACTGGGGCGATGCCATGGGCGTGACCACATCCTTCATCAGGCAGACATACTCCATGTCGGCATAGCGGCCCGCGCCAAAACGCACCATCAGGTCGGCGTCTTCGGCCACCACATCCAGCAAGGGGATAGACACCTGCAGCGTCAGGTCAATCTCGGGGTAGGCATCGGTGAACTGGCGCAGGCGCGGGATCAGGATGGAGCGCGAGAACGTGGGCGTGACCGCCAGACGCAGCTTGCGCTTGCCGGGGGCTGCCGCCGAAGACGGAAATTTTTGCAAAATGGCCAGGCCTTCGCGCACATGGGCCAGGTACTCGCTGCCCTCGGTGGTCAGCGAAAAATCGGCCCGGCCAAACAGCTTGGTGCCGATGATCTGCTCGAGCTGCTTGACCCGGTGGCTCACCGCGCTGGGTGTGACGCATTGCTCCTCGGCGGCCAGCGTCACACTGCGCAATCGCGCCAAGGCCTCGAAGGTCAAAAGGCACTGAATGGGAGGGATGCGTGCAGCGGTCATGCCCCCACTATAATTCGCGGCCCTCGGGGGTATGCCCCCTGTTTCCCCTTACTTGCCTCTTGTGGGAGCTTCCATGTCTGACACCCTCGCGGTTTTGCCGCAGTACCTGCTCCCCAAAAAAGCGCTGACCGCGCTGGCAGGCAAGTTCGCTGGCGCACGCCTGGG
>JBEEJM010000360.1:0-2589 GCA_041169205.1 Pseudomonadota bacterium
GATAAAACAGTGTAAAGCCCAGCGTCAGTTTGAAGCCGGGAAGCACGCGCTTGGGCGTGCGTTTAACGAGATTCATTTACTTGACCGTGTACAGCTTGTCGAACTGGCCGCCGTCATTGAAGTGCACTTTTTGCGCTTCCGCGAACGAACCGAAATAGTCTTCCGCACGGAACAAAGTGATGGGCTTGAAGGTGCTGGCGTATTTCTTCAGGATGGCGGGGGTGGTGGGTCGAATAGCGTGCTGGGCTGCAATTTCCTGGCCTTCGTCGCTGTACAAAAAGTTCAGGTACGCCTTGGCCTGCTCGGCTGTGCCCTTCTTGGCCACGGTGCGCTCGACCACCGCCACGGGGTTTTCCGCCACGATGGAACTGCTGGGATGCACTGCATCCACCTTGCCTGCGCCAAATTCTTTGTCGACCGACACCACTTCGGATTCAAACGTGATCAGCACATCGCCGATATTGCGTTGCAAGAAGATCGTGGTCGCGTCGCGCCCGCCCTTGGCCAGCACGGGCACGTTTTTGTAGAGCTTGCTCACGAACTCGGCAGCTTGCGCGTCGGAGCCGCCCTTCTTGCGCACCTGACCCCAGGCGGCCAGATAGGCCATGCGGCCATTGCCACCGGTCTTGGGGTTCACCACGATCACTTGCACGCCGGGTTTGATCAGATCGTCCCAGTCTTTGATGCCTTTGGGATTGTTGTTGCGCACCAGGAACAGCATGGTGGAGCTGGTGGGGGACGCATTGTGGGGGAAGCGCTTGGTCCAATCTTTGGCCACCACGCCGGTGCTGGCCAAAAAGTCCACGTCCGTAGTCGTGTTCATGGTCACCACGTCCGCGTCCAGGCCGTCGTTCACGGCGCGGGCTTGCGCGCTGGATCCACCGTGGGCCTGGTCAATCTTGATGTCTTTGCCCGTGGTTTTTTTGTAATTGGCAATGAAGGCGACGTTGATGTCTTTGTAAAACTCGCGCGCTACGTCGTACGACGCATTCAGCAAAGTCGTCTGGGCCGCTACAAAATTGCTAGCTGTTAGCGCAAGTATGGCGAGGACTAGCGTGGTTTTTTGCTTGAAATTCATGGTGTGTCATCCGGTGAAAAAAGGGTGCGCAGTCAATGTGCAGAGATGCCATTTTGGGTACTCTGCTTTAGATCAACAACGAATTGTTTGTTGTTTGTTTATACGGTTGCACGACTAAGCGACTGCAACAGCGCCCAGCCTAGCGGCCAGTGGCCAAAACCAGCTTCCACATTGATGTGGCCGGCGTTTTGCAGTCGCACAAAGTCGCTGCCCCAGGCGCGCGCATAGGCACCGGCGGTGCGTATGGGGCAGAAGGGATCGGTGGCGCTGGCCACCAGAATGCTGCGGTAGGGCAGGGCCGCAAACGGCACCGGGGCAAAGTCTGCCAATGCGCCGCGTCGCTCTGGGTCTGCCGGAGCGACGAGCAGCGCACCTTGAATCCGCGCGGCAGCCTCTGGTGGCAGGTGCGCAGTGGCAATGCAGCCTAGGCTGTGGGCAACGATCACGATGGGCCCAGACTGGGCCAGGATGGCGCGTGTGATGGCGTCCACCCAAGCTGCGCGCGTGGGAGAAATCCAGTCCTCTTGCGCTACCCGCTGTGCGCCCGGTAGCTGGCTTGCCCAGAGCGTTTGCCAGTGGCCTGGGCCGGAGTCGCGCCAGCCCGGAACAATGAGTACGGTGGGATCAATATCGCTATCGAAGTGATAGCTGCTTGCGCAGTATCCACGGGGGCTAGGAGCCGAATGCATGCTAAAAATCCTACTTCTTGGTATAAATCTGGTCGAAGCTGCCGCCATCGGCAAAATGCGCCTTGTCAGCCTTGTCCCAACCTCCAAAACCTTCGTCGATGGTGAAGAGCTTGAGCTTGGCAAACTGCTTGGCGTACTTGGCTTGCGCTTTGGCGGAGACAGCGGGGCGGTAGAAGTTTTTGCCGGCAATGTCCTGGCCTTCTTCGGAGTACAGGTACTCCAGATACGCCTGCGCGACGGCGCGGGTGCCCTTGCGGTCCACGTTCTTGTCGACCACCGCCACGGCAGGTTCGGCCAGGATGCTGATGGACGGTGCGACCACATCAAACTTGGCGCCAAACTCTTTCTCCAGCAGATAGGCTTCGTTCTCCCAGGCAATCAGCACATCGCCCTGGCCGCGCTGCGCAAAGGTGATGGTAGAGCCGCGCGCGCCGGTGTCGAGCACGGGCACATTGGCGAACAGTTTGGCGACAAATTCCTTGGCTTTTACATCACCACCGTACTTGCGTTTGGCAAATTCCCATGCCGCCAGGTAGTTCCAGCGCGCGCCGCCCGAGGTTTTGGGGTTGGGGGTGATGACCTTCACGTCCGGGCGAATCAGGTCATCCCAATCTTTGACGCCTTTGGGGTTGCCTTCGCGCACCGCAAAGATGATGGTCGATGTGTAAGGCGAGGCGTTGTGCGGCAGGCGCTTTTGCCATTCGGGGGCAATCCAACCCCCGTTTTTGACGACCGCGTTGGTATCGCCGGCCAGCGCCAGGGTGGCCACATCGGCGTCGAGGCCGTCAATGATGGAGCGGGCTTGCTTACCCGAGCCACCGT
>JBEEJM010000361.1:0-3508 GCA_041169205.1 Pseudomonadota bacterium
CATGAAGATCACCAGGGCCACCGCGTCTTTGTAGGCCGGGGAGATGTAGGCCGCAGCCAGGTTTTCGCACACGCCGACGATCAGGCCACCCAGCAGGGCACCGCGCGAGTTGTTGAAGCCGCCGATGATGGCCGCAAAAAACGCCTTGTTGCCCAGCGACTCGCCCATGTCGAACTTGGCCAGGTAGGTGGGGGTTACCAGCAGCGCAGCCGCTACGGCCAGCACGGCGTTGATGGCAAATGCGTAAAAAATCATGCGCGGCACATTGATGCCCAGCACCGAGGCGCTCTCGGTGTTTTGCGCCACAGCCTGCATGGCCCGACCGGTCACGGTCTTGGTCATGAAGGCCTGGGTTGCAAACACCAATGTCAGTGCGAGCACAAATGTGCCCATGTCTGACAGCGTGATGGTCACGCCTGCAATGTTGTAAATTTTGTCGGCAAACAGGCTGGGGAAGGGGTAGGCCTCTGCGCTGTAACCGGCCTTGACGCCATTGCGCATGGCAATGGAGAGGCCAATGGTGGCCACCACGATGGGCATCATGCCGAACTTGAACAGCGGGTCGACAATGCCCCGCTTGAAAATCCAACCCAGCACCACCACCGCCAGCACCACCGAGAACACAAAGCTCACGGCCAGTGGTGCGCCAAACGACATGAAGGCCAGCATCATGAACGCAGGCAACATGACAAACTCGCCCTGGGCAAAGTTAATGGTGCCACTGGCTTGCCACAAGAGCGTGAAGCCCAATGCGGCCAGGCCGTAAATGGCTCCCGTGGCCATGCCACTAAAGAAGAGTTGGAGAAAGTCGGTCATGGTGCTGTCCGTGGTAGCGGGGAGAAAGAAGGCTTACTTCTTGGCTGCAGGTTTGGCGGTGGCAGCCGGTGCCGGTGCGGCCGCAGCGAACAGCGATGGGTTGACAGGCGGTAACACGGTGGTGACTTCCTGCTTGCCGTTTTTCACTTCCACCAGGAAGCTCTCGCGGTCCAGGTCGCCGTTCTGGTCAATCGCCACGTCCATGATTACGCCGGGGTATTTCTTGGCGCTGATGACCATTCCGTGCAGGGCTTGCGCCACGGCCTTGCGGTCGAGCTTGCCCACTTTTTCGATGGCTGCTTTGAGCATGTAAATGCCGGTGTAACCCTTGACGCCGTTGTGGTCCGAGATGTACTTGTAGTCTTGGTAGAACTTGGCTTTGAACTTCAGCATTTCGGCGTTGGGTGCGTCTACGGTCAGGCCCACGTGGCCCACGGCACCGTTGGCGGCGTCGCCGGCCAGCTCAATCACTTTTTGGCCAGTCAGTGTGGTTTCGCCAATGACGGGTTTGTTCCAACCTTGCTTTTTCAGTTCGCGCAGGATGCGGGCCGACTCTTCTTCGTTGGAGTAGCTGAACAGGGCGTCAGCGCCGCTTTGCTTGGCTTTGAGCACTGCGGCAGAGAAGTCGACCTGGCCGGAATCGGTAGAGATTTCAGCAACGACTTTGGTGCCGGTGTTGGCCATCGCCTTTTTGATGTTGTCCAGGCCACCCTTGCCGAAATCGTTGTTCACGTAGATGACGGCCAGGTTTTTGACTTTGGCCACGTCGCTGATGTAGCGGCCGATCTTCGGAAAGCTCTGGGCTTGGCCAAAGGCCGTGCGGAAGATGTACGGGTTCCCCTGCATGGTGATGGAGGCCGCTTCGCCGCCGGTGAAGTTGGGAATCTCGGCCTTACGGCTCTCGGCCATGCTGACCATGATGGAGCCCGAGAACACCGGGCCGAAGATGGCAAATACGTTGTCATCCACCGCTTTTTGGGTCAAACCTTTGGCAACGCCAGGGTTGGTTTGGGTGTCAGAGGTGCTGGTCTGAATCTTTTTACCCAAAATGCCGCCAGCAGCATTGATTTCCTTGATGGCCAGTTCCACGCCGTTTTTGAAGTTGGTACCCGACGTGGCACCTGCTCCCGACAACTCCACAATGTTGGCTATTTTGATGGTTTCTTGGGCAAAAGAGGCTGTAGCCCCCGCCAATACTGCGCAGACAGCTATCAATTTGAGAGTGAAACGTTTGTTCATGTTGAAGTCTCCTGAAGTTTGAAGAGTTTGAATGTTCGCTAATCGTTCAAATTGGCGGGTTCGGAGCGAACTTTATCGACTTGACTTCAAAAACAAAAGAAAAAACCAACTCATATGAGCGATAAACGCTCATTAATGATCGATAAACGATCGTTTTGAGGGTTTGCCCTAGTCAAAACAGTATTTCGCGGAATCAGAATGGCGTCCATGTTCAAGACTGACCCCGTCCCGTTTTCCGCATCCGGCACCGCATCAGGCAACGTGCCTGGCGCTGGTGCGTCTGCGCTGGAGCGGCGCGACTGGATCGCCGGGCTGGAAAAGGGCCTCGCCATCATTGAGTCTTTCGATGATGCCAACCCGCGCATGACCCCCAGCCAAGCCGGAGAGCGCTGTGGCATGACCCGCACCGCCGCGCGCCGCTACCTGCTGACCTTGCAGCACCTGGGTTATGTCGCGTCGGACGGCAAGTTGTTTTGGCTCACGCCCCGGGTGCTGCGCCTGGGGCAGTCGTATCTGGAGTCGGCCCGCCTGCCGCGCGTGGTGCAACCCTTTTTGCAGCGGGTGACGGCGGGCACGCAAGAGATTGCCTACGTGTGCGTGATGGACGGCGACGACATCGTCTACGTGGCCCGCAACGGCCCCAACCGCAGCATGAACACCGGCTTTGTGCTGGGCTCGCGCATTCAGGCCCAAGTAACGGCGGCGGGCATGCTGATCATGTCCATGCGCGCACCCGACTGGCTGGAGCGCTGGCTGACCGAGCACGAACTCAAGGCCTACACCTCGTACACCATTGCCAGCAAAGACCGCCTGCGCCTGGAGCTGGCGCGCATCCGCATGCAGGGGTGGGCCGTGTCGGAGCAGCAACTGGAGCTCAATTTTCGGGGGATCGCGGTGCCGCTGATCGACCGCCATGGCGATGTCATGGGCGCATTGAGCGTGTCCATGCCCATGGGCAACGAATCGACCGAAGACGCCGTGCGCCGGGTGCTGGCCGTTTTGCAGGAAACCGCGCGCGCGATGCGCAATTTGCTGTAATCTTCTGAAAATGAACGAAACGGTACAAAAAGTAGTGGGGCAGAGCACCGGGGCTGCAACGCCCACACGCACCAACGACCCGGCGCGCACCATGGCCGAGATTCTGGCGGTAGCCACCCACGAGTTTGCCGACAAGGGCCTGACCGGCGCGCGCATCGACGCCATCGCCGCCGCCACCCGCACCAGTAAGCGCATGATTTACTACTACTTTGGAAGCAAAGAAAGCTTGTATGTGGCGGTGCTGGAAGATGCCTACCGCCGCGTGCGCAGCACCGAGGGTGACTTGCATCTGGAAGACCTGCAGCCCATGCTGGCGCTGCGTCGCCTGGTGGAATTTACGGTGGACCACCACTATGGGAACCAGGACTACATCCGCCTGGTGATGTCTGAAAACATTCAGCGCGCCCAGTACCTG
>JBEEJM010000362.1:0-3951 GCA_041169205.1 Pseudomonadota bacterium
GTGAGCATGGAGTACATGAACTGCTCCGGGGCCAGCTGGTCGCAGTAACGGCCGCCACACACTTCAAACCACTCCATCGCGTTCCAGGCGGCGTTTTGCAGGCGCAGGGTTTCCACGCGCCGCAACTCTTGGTAGGTGCTCAGCACTTCGCCAATCTTGTCGGGGCTGTCGCCCAGCAGTTTGAACTGATGGGTGAGTTCAATCGCATCTTCGATGGCGAGCTTGGTGCCTGAGCCAATCGCGAAGTGGGCGGTGTGCACCGCGTCGCCCATCAGCACCACATGGCTATTGTTCTCATTTTTGAGCCACCACTGCTCGCACACGACGCGCTGGAAATTGAGCCATGCCGAGCCGCGCAAATGGCGCGCATTGGTCATCAGTTTGGCGCCCTGCAGGTTGTCGGCAAAAATCTTTTCGCAAAAGGCAATCGATTGCGCCTGATCGGACTGGTCCAACCCATGCGCCAGAAAAACGTGCTCGGGGCATTCCACGATAAAGGTCGTGGTGTTGTCGTCAAATTTGTAGATATGCGCCTGAAACCAACCGTGCTCGGTCTTGACGAAATCAAACGTGAACGCGTCGTAGAGTTTGTGCGTGCCCAACCAGATGTAGCGATTGGGGCGGTTGACGATATCGGGTTTGAAGGTGCTGGCGTAGCGGGTGCGAATTTTGGAGCCAATCCCGTCACTGGCAATCACCAGATCGGCGTCAGCGTAATCGGTGTCGGTGTCTACATCGGTCTCGAACACCAGCTTGACACCCAAACGCTCGCAGCGCGCCTGCAAGATGTTGAGCAGCTTCTTGCGGCCAATGCCCACAAAGCCGTGGCCACCCGAACGAATGGTGCGGCCCTTAAACAGCAGCTCGATGTCATCCCAATGGTTAAAGGCCGCCTGAATTTCGCCAGCCGTCTCCGGGTCCCAGACACGCATGTTGTCCATGGTCGCGTCAGAGAACACCACGCCCCAGCCAAAAGTGTCGTAGGGTTTGTTGCGCTCCACCACCGTGACATCGTGGCCCGCATCCCGTTGTTTCATCAGAAGGGCGAAATACAGTCCGGCGGGTCCGCCACCAATACAAACGATCTTCATCCCGGCTCCTTCGAGTGCTGCAGCATATTTACTTCAATTTAGAATAGTTTATATCTAAACTATATAGACGAAATCAGGGTAAACCCGCGACAAACGCGCTTGCTATGGAAGTGCTATGCGGGACAGAACCAGCCTGGCTGTGGACAGGTTGGTGGCGCACGGCACGTCGTGCACGTCGCAGGCGCGTACCAGCGCGTTGATGTCAGGCTCATGTGGCTGGGCCGTCATGGGATCGCGCAGAAAAATCACCACATCGATCTCGCCCTGGGCCAGGCGCGCGCCAATTTGCAGGTCGCCACCCCAGGGGCCGCTGAGCAGGCGCTCCACGGTCAGTCCGACTTCATCGACCAGGCGTCCACCCGTGGTGCCGGTGGCGCACAGCGTGCATTGGCTCAGCAGGCTGTGGAACTCACGGGCGAGCTCCACCATGGTGTCTTTTTTGCGGTCGTGGGCAATGAGCGCAACGCGAGGTGCGTTGCCGGAACGGTTAGTTTGCGTCATGCGCCCACTCTAAACCAAGAGCCGTGAGGACTTGGGCACATGGGCCATCAAGAACTCCATTTGGTCCACCAGAATACGGCGGTTGCGCAGGATGAAGTCTTCCCACAAGCTGGGCACGTAGGGCGTGTAGAGCAGCGGCATGTGGGCTTGCTCAGGGGTGCGGTGGCTCTTGCGGTGGTTGCAGGGCTTGCAGGCCGTCACCACGTTCATCCAGGTATCAATGCCATGCTGGGCAAACGGCACGATGTGTTCGCGCGTGAGTTCCGATTCATGCAAATGGCTGCCGCAGTAGGCGCACACATTGCGGTCGCGGGCAAACAGCTTGGCGTTGGTCAAGCCGGGACGCAGATTGAAGGGATTGATGTTGGGCACACCCCGTGTGCCAATGATGCTGTTGACCCGAATGATGGACTGCTGCCCGGTAATCGCGTTGTGGCCACCGTGAAACACCGCGACTTCACCGCCAGACTCCCAGCGCACTTCATTCGAGGCGTAATAAATCACCGCCTGCTCCAGCGATATCCACGACTGGGGGAGCCCTTGGGCCGACAACTTCAAGACTTTCACGCAACGCCTCCATCAACGGTAAAACTACCACCAACACGGTCTGCAGATCTCTCTGGTCACATCTCTGGGTCACAATATACCGTGTTTACATGACAAACAGACTTCAGGCCCCGGCGCAGTGTGCGCGGCCTGCTATCAAAAAGATACCAAACCCATGAAGGTTTTTCGCGGTTTTCACCACCCCGACGTGGCCAGTGCCTGCGCGGTCACCATTGGCAATTTCGACGGCGTACATCGTGGCCACCAGGCCATGCTGGCACTGTTGCGCGGTGAAGCCCAACAGCGCAATGTGCCCAGCTGTGTGCTGACTTTCGAACCCCATCCGCGCGATTACTTTGCCAAATTGCACCAGAAGCCCGACCTCGCCCCGGCACGCGTCGGCACGCTGCGCGACAAACTCGAAGACCTGGCCCACTGCGGGGTCGACCAGACCGTGGTGCTGCCATTTGATGCGCGACTGGCCGGGCAATCGCCCCAGGAATTTATTGACCGCGTGCTGCTGCAAGGCCTCGGTGCGCGCTATGTGCTGGTGGGTGACGATTTCCGTTTTGGCAAGCAGCGCGCAGGCGACTATGCGTTCCTGGACACCGCCGGTCAGGCGCAGGGTTTTGACGTCGCGCGCATGAACAGCTACGAAGTGCATGGGCTGCGCGTCTCCAGCTCGGCCGTACGCAATGCGCTCGGTGAAGGCCGCATGGCCGATGCAGCGCGCCTGTTGGGGCGTCCGTATTGCATCTCCGGCCATGTGGTGCACGGGCGCAAACTGGGCCGCACCCTGGGTCAGAATGCACAGCATCCCATGGGGATGCGAACGCTGAACCTGCGCTTTGCCCACTGGAAACCAGCTGCCAGCGGCATCTTCGCCGTGCTGGTGCATGGCCTCTCAAGCCAGCCCATTCAAGGCGTCGCCAACTTAGGCGTGCGCCCTTCGCTGGACCCGACCGATGTGAATGGCGGGCGGGTGTTGCTCGAGACACATTGCCTGGATTGGCCGGGTGATCTGGGCCCAGAAGGGGCCTACGGTAAAATCATCCGTGTGGAACTGCTACACAAACTACACGACGAACTGAAGTACGACGGTCTGGACGCCCTGACACAGGGCATACGCCGAGACTGCGACGACGCGCGCATCTGGTTCTCGGCCCGAATTTGACGGGGCCGACCTAACCGGTCAGCGACGCACCTTGCCCCGCGTCACCCTCCCCCCGCTAAAAGTTTTGCCATGACCAGCCTCACCCAGAGTGCTGGCAGGGCACCATCGAATTTTCTGAATTGAGTTTGCTATGACCGACAAAGTTGATTACCGCAGCACCCTGAACCTGCCCGACACCCCGTTCCCCATGCGCGGCGACCTGCCCAAGCGTGAGCCAGCCTGGGTGAATGCATGGAATGAGGAAGGCTTGTACCGCCGCCTGCGCGACGCCCGCGTTGGTGCGCCTTTGTTTGTGCTGCACGATGGCCCACCCTACGCTAACGGCAAGCTGCACATCGGCCACGCGCTAAACAAGGTCCTGAAGGACATGATCGTCAAGAGCAAGCAGCTTGGCGGCTTTGACGCGCAATACATCCCCGGCTGGGACTGCCACGGCCTGCCGATCGAGAACGCGATTGAAAAACTGCACGGCCGCAACCTGAGCCGGGACGACATGCAGGCCAAGAGCCGTGCCTTCGCCACCGAGCAGATCAACCAGCAGCGCGAAGACTTCAAGCGCCTGGGCGTGCTGGGCGACTGGGAGCGCCCTTACCGCACCATGGACCCGGCCAACGAGGGCGGCCAACTTCGCGCCTTCAA
>JBEEJM010000363.1:0-8841 GCA_041169205.1 Pseudomonadota bacterium
GTGTGACCGAGGGGCGCATGACGTTGGGCGACTTGGTGATGGTCAACGCATTCATGATTCAGCTCTATATTCCGCTGAATTTTTTAGGCGTGATTTACCGCGAGATCAAACAGAGCCTGACTGATCTGGAAAAAATGTTTGGCCTGCTGGAGCGCGAGCGCGAAATTGCCGACGCACCAGGTTCACAACCATTGCAGTTGCGCGCCGATGGGTCGGACGCCAGTGTGCGGTTTGAGAATGTGGTGTTTGCCTATGAGCCCGCCCGCACCATCTTGCACGGCATTTCGTTTGAGATTCCCGCAGGCAAGACGGTGGCGGTGGTGGGGCCCAGCGGCTCGGGCAAGTCCACCTTGGCGCGTTTGCTGTTTCGTTTTTACGACGTGGGCCAAGGGCGCATTTTGCTGGGCGAGCAAGACATTCGCCGGGTCACCCAGGCCAGCGTGCGCCAGTCCATCGGCATCGTGCCGCAAGACACGGTGCTGTTCAACGACACGGTGGAATACAACATTGCCTACGGTCGCCCGGGCGCAGGCCGCGCCGAGGTCGAAGTGGCCGCCAAAGCGGCGCACATTCACAGCTTCATCAGCAACACCCCCAAGGGCTACGACACCATGGTCGGGGAGCGTGGGCTCAAACTCAGTGGGGGCGAGAAGCAGCGCGTGGCCATTGCGCGCACGCTGCTAAAGAACCCACCGATTGTGATTTTTGACGAAGCCACCAGCGCGCTGGACAGCGCCAACGAGCGCGCCATTCAGGCCGAGCTGCAAGGTGTTTCACAAAACAAAACTACGTTGGTCATCGCCCACCGCCTGTCCACCGTGGTGGACGCACATGAGATTTTGGTGATGGACGCCGGGCGCATTGTGGAGCGCGGCACCCACGTCGCGCTGTTGGCGGCCAATGGCCGCTATGCGCACATGTGGGCGCTGCAGCAGCAAAGCAGCACTGCATCTGACGCGTAACAACAGGAGCAAAAAGCATGGCTACATCCCAAGGCACCATGGACTTTCTGCTGGACCAATTGGCCTCGGCCGGGCCAGTGTCGTCGCGCAAGATGTTTGGCGAGTATTGCCTGTACTACGACGGCACGCCGATTGGGCTGGTGTGTAACAACCAGTTATTCCTCAAGCCCACCATGGAGGCGCGTGCGCTGCTTTCCGATGTGCGTGAGGGGGCTCCTTATCCAGGTGCACGGCCCCACTTGCAGATCGATGCCGATGCCTGGGAAGATGCACAGGCCTTGTGTCTATTGGTGCGCACCACCGCGTTGGCCTTGCCGGTGCGTCCACCGCCCAAACCCAAGAAGCCCAAAAAGCCAGCCAGTGGCATGGTGTAGCCTCGCGGCATGGAATATGTTTTAGTTTTAGCGCTGTTCGCCGGGTTTCTGTATCTCAAGTCACAGGAGCAAGGGCGACGCATCGCACTGTTGGCCAGTCATTTGGGCAAGTTTGAGCTTGAGAAGCTGATGGAGACACTGATGGAGGGCTACCTGCGCGCCTTGGGGGAAAGTGCACCGGAGCGCCAGACCCAGGTGTGGGGCTATTTGGCCTTGCAGGAGGAAAAGCTGCGTGACCAGTTTGCGCAGTTTGCTGCGGCGTTCGCCGAGGTGTGGGCCGACAACGCGCTGGTCAGCACGCTGCCGATTGCCATTCCCCGGGCGGACAAGCTGTTTCCGGCGGCCACCTTCGATGTGCGCCAGGCGTTTCAAATCCATGCGCGGGGCATCGACGAGGTGGTGCGCAACGCGGTCAACGCCACGCCCAAAGACCGGGCCTACATGCTGACTGCAGAGATGATGCTGATGCAGCACAGCTGCCACTGGTTTTGCCGCTCCAAGACGGTGGCCTCGGCGCGCTTGCTGGCACGCCACCAAACGCGTCATGAGCAGGTGCTGGCGGCTGTATCGCCCACCACCCGCAACGCCTATCAGCGTTTGATTAAAGGCTAGCGGAGGCTTCCCGCGCAGGCGAGGTGAGTCGCTTCCAGCTTTCGGCAAACGCACTGGCCGCCATGGGTTTTCCAAAAAGGTAGCCCTGCATTTGTTCGCAGCCTTCTTTTTGCAAGAACGCGCGTTGCAGCTCGGTCTCGACCCCTTCGGCCACGGTATGCAAATTCAGACTTTGGGCCATGCCAATGACGGCCCGAATAATGGACTCATCTCCCCGGTTGTCGCCAATGCCGATCACGAACGAGCGGTCAATTTTGAGCGTGTCAATCGGGAGCAACTTGAGGTAGGCCAGCGATGAGTAGCCGGTGCCAAAGTCGTCTACCGATAGATGGATGCCCAGTGTCGTCAGGCGTTCCAGTGCGCTGATGGCGTCGTCGGCGTTCATGATGACGGACTCGGTAATTTCCAGCTCCAGGGCGTGCGCGGGCAGGCCCGAGTCGGCCAATGCGCGTTGCACGGTGTCCAGAATGTCGGCCCGCTCCAGCTGGCGAACCGACAGGTTGACGGACACTTTGGGAATGACCAATCCCTGCGAACGCCATAGCGCGACTTGGTGGCAGGTGGTTTGCAGCACCCAGCGCCCCAACTCGACGATGAAGCCGGTTTCCTCTGCGACAGGGATAAATCGCACGGGCGGGACCGATCCCAGTTCCGGGTTGTTCCATCGCACCAGGGCTTCCGCGCCACAGGGCTGGGGAGTGTCGCCCAAGGTCATCTTGATTTGGTAATGCACCTCCAACTCGTTGTTGACGATGGCCTTGCGCAATAGGCGCTCCATGGCGACGCGCTCGCGTGCGTGCTGGGTCATTTCTGGCGTGTAAAAGTGGTGCGTGTTGCGCCCCATTTTTTTCGCCTGGTACATGGCGGTGTCAGCGGCGCGCAGCAGGTTGTCGGTATCCGCGCCGTCTTGTGGGTAGAGGGCAATTCCGATACTTGCCGAAATCTGCAAGGAGTGGTTGCGCAGCTCAATGGGGCCCGCAATACGGGCGTTGAGTTTCTCGGCCACGCTGGCAGCTTCAAAAGGGGAGTCGACATTTTCCAGAACACACACGAACTCGTCGCCCCCCAGGCGCGACAACAGGTCACCGGTGCGGATGTGGCCGCTGAGCCGTTTGGCGATTTCTACCAACAACTCGTCTCCGATGGTGTGGCCCAGGGTGTCGTTCACTTCTTTGAACCGGTCCAGATCAATGAACAACACCGCAATTTGCCGCATGTGTCGCTCAGCATTGGCAATGCTGCGCTGTAGATGCTCTGAAAACAGTAAACGGTTGGGCAGGCTGGTTAACGGATCGTGGTGGGCCAGGTGGTCCAGCCGAACCTCCGCCCTTTGGCGTTCAGCAACCTCGGCTTGAAGTTGGGCATTGCTCGTGGCCAGCTCGGCGGTTCGCCCGGCGACACGGGCATCGAGTTCCCGGTTGGACTGGAGCAATTGGTCCTCCTGCGCTAGCAATAGGCGCTGTGCATAGCGCACCACCACCAACTGCGCCAGGTACAGCAGCACCATGACACATGCGCCCACTAGCACCACATCGATCAGCACCTGGTTGAGCTCCTGCACAAAGGGCGTGACGTCTTGGTACAACTCCATCACAGCCACGATCTGTGCGTTGTCTCTGACGGGCAGGTAGCTGGAAATCACTTCCAGATCGGCCTGCACACCTTCAAAGCTGTCGAACTGATTGCGGTGCGTGAGCTCGCTGGCCGTTCTGCCTGCCAGCCCCGACTGGAAACCCGCATTGCCTAGCTTGCTTTCGCCGATTTGCCTGGGGTCGGATGAAAATACGGTCAGCCCCTCGCGGCTGTACACCTTGACTTTGACGATGTGCGACTGGTGCATCAACTCCGCCACCTGGGGCTGCAGATTGAGCCTCGAAACTTCTTCGGCCAAACGTGCGGGCGACTGGCTCTTGGCACTGGCGGTTAAAGAAGAGAAGTGGGGCCACAGCGCATTGATAAACACCTGCCCCATGGCTTCGTTGTGGTGCTGGGCCATTTCACTCAACTGCTTGGTGGCCTGGGTGCGGGCCGACCACCCCAAGGCCAAGCCAGCCGCGATGATCAGCACCAGCGACAGGAAAGAGAAGTACCGGGTCAGTCGAAAAGTGATGTATTTGCCCATTAAAAAAGACCGTGTTCAGCGGTCTCCCAGTTGGTCCTTCAAATCAGTTTACGCCCAATCCGCGTGGTGCGAACAGACCTGAAGATAATCAGTGCATGGAAACCAAATGGCTTGAAGATTTTGTCAGTCTGGCAGAAACCCGCAGTTTCAGCCGCTCGGCGCAATTGCGCCACGTCACCCAACCGGCGTTTTCCCGGCGCATCCAGTCCCTGGAAGCCTGGGCGGGCACCGATCTGGTGGACCGCAGCTCGTACCCCACGCGCCTCACCCCGGCGGGCGAAACGCTGTACGGACAGTCGCTGGAAATGCTGCAGGCCTTGCAGAGCACGCGCGCCATGCTGCGTGGCCACACCACGGTGGGGCAGGACTTTATTGAGTTCGCGGTGCCGCACACGCTGGCGTTCACGTTTTTTCCGGCCTGGGTGTCGGGCTTGCGAGAAAAGTTTGGGCCCATCAAGAGCCGCCTGATTGCCCTCAATGTGCACGATGCCGTGATGCGCTTGGTGGAGGGCAGTTGCGACTTGCTCATTGCCTACCACCACCCATCGCAGCCCTACCAGTTTGATACCGACCGCTATGAGATGGTCAGCCTGGGCGAAGAGGTGGTGGCACCCTATGTGAAGCCTGATGCCAGTGGCGCACCCATGTATGTATTGCCGGGCAAATTGGGCCAGCCCTTGCCCTACTTGGCTTACGCGCCGGGGGCCTATTTGGCGCAGATGGTGGAGCTGATTCTCAAGCAATCCAAAACCCCGATTCACCTGGACCGGGTGTATGAGACCGACATGGCCGAGGGCCTCAAGGCGATGGCGCTGGAGGGGCACGGCGTGGCCTTTTTGCCCCACAGTGCAGTGAAGAAAGACCTGCGTGCCAAGAAGCTGGTCAGCGCCTTGCCCGCCAACTCCCCAGACCTGCAAATCACCATGGAAGTGCGCGCTTACCGCGAGCGGCCCTTGGGCAAAGACGCCCAGCGCAATGGCGCCAAGGCCCCCAAAAGCGCAGCCCAAGCCCTGTGGAACTACCTAGCAACTGAAGGCAAATGAAACCCATGCAAGACACGTTGACCCCAACCGTCACCCCAAGCCTCACGATCACCCGCCCTGATGACTGGCACCTGCACGTGCGCGATGGCGCTGCGCTGGACACCGTGGTGCCCCACACCGCAGCCCAGTTTGGCCGCGCCATCATCATGCCCAACCTGCGCCCGCCGGTGACGACTGCCGCGCAGGCGCTTGCCTACAAGGCCCGCATTCAGGCGGCCGTGCCAGCTGGCGTGAGCTTTGAGCCGCTGATGACCCTGTACCTCACCGACAACCTGCCCGCCGACGAAATTGCCCGTGCCAAAGACGCTGGCGTGGTCGCCGCCAAGCTCTACCCCGCTGGTGCCACCACCAACAGCGACGCGGGCGTGACCGATCTGCGCAAAACCTACAAAACGTTAGAGGCTATGCAAAAGGCGGGCATGCTGCTTTTGGTGCACGGCGAGGTGACCAGCAGCGACATTGACCTGTTTGACCGCGAAGCCGTGTTCATTGACACCCAGCTCATTCCGCTGCGCCAAGATTTTCCCGAGCTGAAAATCGTGTTCGAGCACATCACCACCCGCGAGGCCGCGCAGTATGTGAATGATGCAGACCGTTTTACGGCCGCCACCATCACGGCCCACCACCTGCTCTACAACCGCAACGCCATCTTCACCGGCGGCATTCGGCCGCATTACTACTGCCTGCCGGTGCTCAAGCGCGAAACCCATCGCCTGGCGCTGGTGCAAGCGGCGACCAGTGGTTCCCCCAAGTTCTTTTTGGGCACCGACAGCGCCCCCCACCCGGCCCACCTCAAGGAGCACGCCAGCGGTTGCGCCGGTTGCTACACCGCGCACGCCGCCATGGAGCTGTATGCCCAGGCGTTTGATACCGCAGGAGCGCTGCACAAGCTGGAAGGTTTCGCTTCTTTTTATGGTGCCGACTTTTACGGTCTGCCCCGCAACACCGGCACCATCACCCTGAAGCGCGAAACCTGGACGCCCCCTGAGAGCTTTGCGTTCGGTGATGCCGCCCTCAAACCCCTGGCCTCGGGTGAAGCGTTGTCGTGGCGCATGGTTTAGAGGCGATTGATTGGTCTGCGCCTTGGCTCGCCCCTTATGCGGATGTGGGCCAAGGTGTAGCTGCGCAGGTGGCGGCGGGAGTGCCCTGTGCAGACGCGTTGAATAGCGCGCTGCCCCTCCAAACTACGCCAGTGCGCTTCGTGCCCCAAAGCCAATTGCCTGCCGGCATGGCCTACGAAAGCTATATTTTTGATAGCGGTTGCTGCCCTACCCGCGAGGGCTTGCACGATTTTTTCAATGGACTGGCGTGGCTGCAGTTCCCCTTGACCAAGCGCCGCCTCAACCACTTGCATGTGGCCCAGATTGCCCAAACCGGCATTCAGCCCGTGCGTGGGCCCGCCCGCGATGCGCTCACCGTGTTCGACGAAAACGCCGCCTTCTTCCATGGCCCGGATGCCTTGTGGGACGCGCTGGCCGCCAAAGACTGGCAGCAGCTGTTCGTGACCCTGCGCCCACTTTGGCAAGATGCGCATCTGGTGCTGTTTGGCCACGCCCTGTTGGAGAAGCTGGTTTGTCCACGAAAACCCATCACAGCCCACGTGTTTCGTGCGCAGACAGCTACGAATTCGATAGCAGATATGGATGCCTGGGTGGCCAGCCAACTCAGCGCGGAGATGCTGGCCACCAAGCCGTTTGCGCATTTGCCCGTGCTGGGGGTGCCAGGGTGGTGGCGCGCCAACCAAGACCCGGCGTTTTATGCCGATGCCAGCGTGTTTCGGCTCCCCAAAACCGCGACTAAACCCATAATTTAATTGCGAGTTTGGCTGGCAAAATCTTGATTTTGGCCAATCCGCCCCTACCATTCCGGGCAACGCCACCCTGTAACCCGGCGTGATTGAAGGAAACCATGAAACGCATTATTTTGTTTGTCCTGACCAACGTTCTGGTGGTCGCGGTGCTCGGCATTGTGGCCAGCCTGCTGGGCGTCAACCGTTACCTCACCTCCAGCGGCCTGAATCTGGGCGCATTGCTGGGCTTTGCCTTGGTAATGGGTTTTGGCGGTGCCATCATTTCCCTGCTCATCAGCAAACCCATGGCCAAGTGGACCTCGGGCGTGCGCGTCATCGTGCAGCCGCAAAACGCCGACGAAGCCTGGATTGTGGAAACCGTACGCAAGTTTGCCGACAAAGCCGGCATCGGCATGCCCGAAGTTGGCATTTTTGATGGCGAGCCCAATGCGTTTGCCACGGGTGCGTTCAAAAACTCGGCGCTGGTGGCGGTGTCTACCGGCCTGTTGCAAGGCATGACTAAGGAAGAGATCGAGGCCGTCATTGGCCACGAAATCGCCCACGTGGCCAATGGCGACATGGTCACCATGACGCTGATTCAAGGCGTGATGAACACCTTTGTGGTGTTTTTGAGCCGCGTCATTGGCTACGCCATCGACAGCTTTCTGCGCAAAGGCGACGAGCGCAGCAGCGGCCCCGGCATGGGCTACATGATCACCACCTTTGTGCTGGACATCGTGTTGGGCTTTGCCGCTGCCATCGTGGTGGCCTGGTTCTCGCGCCAGCGTGAGTTCCGTGCCGATGCGGGTGCAGCGCAGCTCATGGGCCGCAAGCAGCCCATGATCAACGCCTTGGCCCGTTTGGGGGGCATGACCCCCGGTGAGCTGCCCAAGAGCGTGGCGGCGATGGGCATTGCTGGTGGCATTGGGCAACTGTTCTCAACCCACCCGCCAATCGAAGAGCGCATTGCAGCTCTTCAAAACGGCTAAATATCAGCCGGGCGGGTTTCTCCGCTGCGCATGGCCATGTCAGCCAGCAGCTCGCTGGATGAGTCCAGCCGTGCGGCCAGCACGCGGGCGATGTTGCGGTAGATGATGTGGGCGCTCTCGGCAAAGCCGTCGACGCGCTCACGCTCAAACCGCAGCGCCATGGCGGCGTGTCGGGCGCGCACGGTGGCGGTGCGCAAGTGGGCACCGACCAAGCCCATCTCGCCAAAACATTCACCCGCGTTCAAGTGCGCCAGGTCGACCACCCGGTCGCCCCGCAGCTTCTCAATCACCACATCACCCGCCACCAGCACATAAAACGCGCTGCCAATATCGCCCTCGTTGAAGATCACCTCGTTGGCGGCATAGTGCATGCGTTCGGCCAAGGCCAGCGTGCGTGACAGGCAATCGCCGCTCATGCCTTGAAATACTTTGACCTTGCCCGCAATTTTTTGCACGATGGCCGGGTCGAGCTGCGACAACTGCGGCCGCACAATCACCTCGGCACGCACGTTTTCAGCAAAAATTTTGGCAACGGCGGGGTCTATTGGCATGGGCATGATGGTACTACCGCCGCTCTTAAATCACCAACGCCAACGCCTCCGCCACCTTGATGCCGTCCACCGCGGCCGACAAAATTCCCCCCGCGTAACTCGCGCCTTCACCGGCGGGGTACAGGCCCGCCACGTTGGTGCTTTGCAGGTTGTCGCCACGCGGCATTTTCAGGGGGGACGAGGTGCGGGTTTCTACGCCGGTGAGCACGGCATCGGCCATGTCAAACCCTTTGATCTTTTTGCCAAACGCGGGCAGCGCCTCGCGGATGGCTGCAATGGCGTAGGCGGGTAGCGCGGGGGCCAGGTCGCCCAGCTTCACGCCGGGTTTGTAGGAGGGCTGCACGCTGCCGAAGGCGGTGGACGGTTGGGCGGCAATGAAGTCGCCCACCAGCTGGCCCG
>JBEEJM010000364.1:0-3042 GCA_041169205.1 Pseudomonadota bacterium
TTGCCGATCTGGCCGGTGGCCAGGTGCAGGTTGATGAGGGCGGTGTTCTTGGCGGTGCCGCTGCTGGACTGGTTCAGCCCCTGGCAGTACAGGCTCAGCGTGGCAGTACTTTGCGCAAACAGGCGCGTGGCTTCCAGCAGCTGCGCTTTGCTGATGCCACAAGTTTCCGCCACCAGGTCGGGCGTGCAATCGCGCACCAGGGCTTTGAGCTCGTCAAAGCCGTTGGTGTGCGCGGCAATGTAGGCGGGGTTGGTCCAGCCCTCCCACAGCATGAGGTGCAGCATGCCGTTGAACAGCATCACATCGGTGCCGGGTTGGATGGGCAGGTACAAGTTGGCCATGTCGGCCGTGTCGGTGCGGCGCGGGTCGCAGACCACAATCTTCAGCCCCGGGCGCGCCTTCTTGGCATCTTCAATGCGCCGGAACAACACGGGATGGGCAAAGGCGGTGTTGGAGCCGACGATGAAGATGCATTGCGCATGGTTCACGTCGTCATAGCAGGCTGGGGGCGCGTCGACACCCAGCGTCTGCTTGTAGCCTGCCACTGCGCTGCTCATGCACAGCCGCGAGTTGGTGTCGATGTTGTTGGTGCCGATCAGGCCCTTGGCGAGCTTGTTGAAGACGTAGTAGTCCTCGGTGAGCAACTGACCCGACACATACAGGCCCACCGCGTCGGGGCCGTGGTCTTGCACGATGCGGCTGAGCGACTGCGCAGCAAAGTCTGCCGCCGCGTCCCAGCCCACGGGCTGGGGTTTTTCACCACGACTCAGACGACGCAGCGGTTGCAACAGCCGGGTTTGCTGGGTGACGGCGTTACTGGCCGTGAGGTGCAGCGTGCTGCCCTTGGTGCACAGGCGACCGAAGTTTGCCGGGTGGTCCGGATCGCCGCGCACGTCGGTGATCTGGTTGCCCTCCGTGCTGATGATGACGCCGCAGCCCACACCGCAGTAGGGGCAGGTTGAGCGAGTTTCTGTCATACGGCGGCAGTGCGACGGGTGGGGCCAGCGATGGGGCGTGTCTCAACGGTGGCGTGGCCTTGTAGCTCAGTGGTCTTCAAGAAAACCTGCCCAGCTTCGAGCTTCACGCTGAACTTGGGTGTGCAACCCTCGTCGGGTGCGCTGGCCTGGCCGTCGCACAGGCCGATGGTCCAGTTGTGCAGCGGGCAGGCCACGCTGGTGCCAAACACAATGCCCTGGCTCAGGGGGCCGCCTTTGTGCGGGCAGCGGTCCAGTAAGGCAAACACGTCGTCCTTGTCATTGCGGAACACCGCTACGTCCAGGCCTTGTGCGCGGGTGACGCGGCGCGAGCCCAGCACAGGGATGTCTTCGAGCTTGCAGATCAGGGTCCATTCGGTCATATCGGTCTTTCAATGTGCTATTTATTAACTCTTGATGGCGGCATAGAGGCCGGTCACACGTTCCATCACCGCCAGCAGGTTTTCACTGGCAACAAATACCTCTGTCATAGGTTTGGGGCGCTGGACACCCGCTTCCAGACGCTGCAGCGCGGCATCAAAAAATACCCATTGCGCGTCGCCCAACGTCAGCTCGTCCTTGATGCGAGAGGTTGCCTCGGGTGCAGACCGCAGCAGCTGCATGGCGCTTGCAAATTCGGTACGTGCCTTGGCAATTTCCGCCATGGCGACGGCTGCATCCACTGGCAGCGTCGTGGCCAGGTAGAACTTGGCCATGCGCTGGCTCAGCATACGTTGGCGCCCGGCTGCATTGACCAGCTTGCCCACCGGTTTGGCCAGTGCTGCTTCGTATTGTTGGGTGCCTTGGTGCGATAACGCCAGCACTTTGCCGTCCAGCTGGAGCAGCTTGCCTGCACCTGTGCGCGCCGGGGCGCTGCCGACCAGCGCCACCTTGTAGTCTGACCACACGGTATCCAGCTGGGTGTACGTGGACAGAATGTCTGCATTGGGTGCAAAGGTTTTGAGCTCGGTCAGCTGGCGGTCAAACAAGGCCATGGACTTGTCCAGTACCAGTTGTGCGTTGGTTGTCTCTACGCCTTGCAAAACGGCTAGCCAGGCTTTGCCCATGCGTTGGCTCAGCATGCGCTGGCGCCCCGCCTTGTTGATGGCATCGCTCAGGTCTGTGACCTGGGCGCGGGCGGGCCACGCCAGGCCTAGCGCACCCGTGGCCGCAACAGAGATCAGAGTTCTGCGGAGCATGGGGTTGCCTCAGGCGTTCACCGGCGCAAACTGGCGGGTGTCCACTTCCGCCTCTTTGAAGTCAAACCACGGATCGGGCTCGCCATCCAACGCGAACTGCAGCTGCTCCCACAGGGCTTTGCGGCCCGCGTGGTCTTCCACAATTTTCTTCTTCACGTAGTCCAGGCCGACGCGGTTCACGTAGTGCACGGTGCGCTCTAGGTACCAGCCCTCTTGGCGGTACAGCTCACAAAACGCGCCGGTGTACTCCATCACTTCTTCCGAAGTTTTGACCTTCACTAAAAAGTGCGCCACCTCGGTTTTGATACCGCCGTTGCCAGCCACATACATCTCCCAGCCGCTGTCCACACCGATGATGCCGACGTCTTTGATACCGGCCTCGGCGCAGTTACGCGGGCAGCCCGACACTGCAAACTTGACCTTGTGCGGGGCGTACATGCGCCACATGGCGCGCTCCAGGTCTTTGCCCATTTGCGTGCTGTCTTGCGTGCCCATGCGGCACCACTCGGAGCCCACACAGGTTTTGACGGTGCGCAGGGCCTTGGCATAGGCGTGGCCGCTGGGCATGCCGATGTCTTTCCAGATGCCGACGAGGTCTTCTTTTTTCACGCCCAGCAAGTCAATGCGCTGGCCGCCGGTGACCTTGATGGTGGGTACTTTGTACTTGTCGGCCGCATCGGCAATACGGCGCAATTCGTCGGCTGTGGTCTCGCCGCCCCACATGCGGGGGATGACGCTGTAGGTGCCATCTTTTTGGATGTTGGCGTGGCTGCGTTCGTTGATGAAGCGGCTTTGCGGGTCGTCTTTGGCCTCTTTGGGCCAGGTGCTGATCAGGTAGTAGTTCACCGCCGGGCGGCACGATGCGCAGC
>JBEEJM010000365.1:0-3229 GCA_041169205.1 Pseudomonadota bacterium
GCCTGCACCACACCGCCACGCTGCCACAGCAGATCACGCGGCTCGCACGCCACGATGCGGTGACCACGGCGCTGGGCCTCACGCATCATCGAGAACGTGGTGTCTTTGTAAATTTTGAACGACTCGAGCGGGTCGGCAACGAACAGAATGTCCATGGGGTTCTTCTTTTATTGTTTAAATTTCGATCTTCGAGCCCAACTCCACGACGGCGTTGTTGGGCAGGTTCAGGAAGTCAGCGGCCGCGCTGGCGTTGTGGTGCATTTGTGCAAACAGTTTTTCGCGCCAAGGTGCCATGCCCGCACCCAAGGTGGGCACCACCGTGTCGCGCGACAGGAAGTAACTGGTGCTCATGGCATCCAGCTCACAGCCACGGCCCTTGAGCTGTTGCAGCGCCTTGGGTACATCGGGGTCGTTCTTGAAGCCGTAGTTAATTTCGACCTGCCAGCAGTCATGGCCCAAAGACTCGATTTGCAGGCGCTTGTCCAGGCCAATCCACGGGGTTTCGTGGCTACGCACCGTCACAAACAGGTTAATGGCGTGCAGCACCTTGTTGTGTTTCAGGTTGTGCAGCAAGGCGTTCGGTACGGTGCCCACCTCGGCGGTCAGAAATACAGCGGTACCTTCCACACGGGCGGGGGGGCTGACAAACACGGCTTCCAAAAAGCTGGGCAAATCCAACGCGTCGTCGCGCAACTTGGCGTTGAGCATGCGACGGCCGTCTTTCCAGGTCAGCATCAGCATGAAAATGGCACCGCCAATCAACAACGGGAACCAACCGCCATCAAACAGTTTAAGCAAATTGGAGGCCCAGAAAGCGAAGTCCACCACGAAGAAAAAGCCGGTTGCCGCAATGCACAGCCACAGTGGATATTTCCAGCCATAGCGAATGACGTAGAACGTCAGCACCGTGGTGATCAGCATGTCGGTACACACCGCAATGCCGTAGGCAGCCGCCAGATTGCTGGACGACTTGAACATCACCACCGCCAACACGATGGTCACAAACAGGCCCCAGTTCACCAGCGGCAGGTAGATCTGGCCGGTGTCCTTCACACTGGTGTGCAACACCTGCAAACGCGGCAGGTAACCCAGCTGAATAACCTGCTTGGTCACCGAGAATGCGCCCGAAATCAGTGCCTGTGACGCAATCACCGTGGCCATGGTCGCCAAAATCACCAAGGGCACGAGCGCCCAGTCGGGGGCCATCATGAAGAACGGATTTTTCACCGCCTCGGGGTTGTCCAGCAGCAAGGCACCTTGGCCAAAATAGTTGAGCGTGAGCGAGGGCATGACCACGCTAAACCAGGCCAGTCGAATCGGCTTTTTACCAAAATGGCCCATGTCGGCATACAGCGCCTCGCCACCTGTCACGCACAGCACCACCGCACCCAAAATGATGAAGGTTGTACCTGGGTTATTCCAGATAAAACCCACCGCATAGGTCGGGCTGATGGCCCACAAAATGGACGGGTTGTCCGCAATGTGCACCAGCCCCAACAGCGATATGCACGCAAACCACACCACGGTAATGGGGCCAAAGAACTTGCCAATGCCCGTGGTACCGCGCTTTTGCACCGCAAACAGACCAAACAGAATGACTAGCGTGAGCGGAATCACATACTTCTTGAAGGCGGGGGAAATAATCTCCAGGCCCTCGACCGCCGACAGCACCGAAATGGCCGGGGTAATCACCCCGTCGCCATAAAACAGGCAGGTGCCAAAAATACCCACCAGTAGCAGCACCCGGCGCAATTTGGGCTGGTCTTTGACCGACTGCGACGCCAATGCCAGCATGGCGACCAGGCCGCCTTCACCGTGGTTGTCGGCACGGAGCACCAGCACCACGTACTTGATGGAGACGATGACCGTCAGGGTCCAGAAGAAGATGGAGAGAATGCCGAAGACGTTTTCGCGGGTAAAGGGCACATGGCCCGACCCAAACACTTCCTTCATTGCGTACAGCACGCTGGTGCCGATATCGCCATAGACCACGCCGATGGCGCCTAGCGTGAGCGCCGCAAGAGACGATTTTGATGCTGACACAAATTTGCCCGGCCGCACAGGGGCTGCCGGGGTCCGTTACATTTGGGAACGCTATTTTGCGCTCCCGCCCCACTCCGGCAAGCGCTTCCAAGGCAAATAATTAGGCTTTCAAGTCCATGTTGCACCGCAACAACTCACGCTGTCACGCAGGGCTTGCAAAAACTCAGTCGTAGTGCTCAGCGTCCGGATCGGTGGCTTCGAGCTCATAGCTGGCCGCGAGCATCGCCAAGCGGCCAATGACACCGTACATATAAAAGCGGTTAGGCGCGCTGGCCCCTGGGCGCACACCAGGTTGTGGCAAATGGGTGCTTTCGGCAAAAGCCAAAGGCACATAACTGGAGCCGGGCGCGGCCAGGCTCTCGTCTACACCGCGATCGGCATGGATGCGATAAAAACCGCCCACCACATAGCGGTCCATCATGTAGACCACAGGCTCGGCCACGGCATCGTTCATGCGCTCGTTGGTCAAGACGCCTTCTTGCAGAATGAGTTCGTTCAGGCCTTTGAGCGCGCCTGCTGCGCCGCTCTGAATCTTGGCTTTGAGCGCGTCCATGTCCTTGACTTCGCGCACCGTCAAAATGCCCATGCCATTGCTGCTGTCGTCCGCTTTGACGATGACAAAGGGCTTTTCCTTGATGCCGTATTCCTTGTACTTCTTGCGAATTTTGGTGAGCAGCGAATCCACATGGGTGGTCAAAGTCTGCAGACCCACTTCGGTTTCCAGGTCGATCGCACCGCACTTGTCGAACATCGGGTTGATCAGCCAGGGGTCCACCCCGATGAGTTTGCCAAAGCGCTTGCATACCTCTTCGTAACACTTGAAGTGCATGCTTTTGCGCCGGGTGCTCCAGCTGGCGTGCAGCGGTGGCAGCAGGTACTGCTCGTTCAGGTCTTCCAGAATGCCGGGCACGCCAGCGCTCAGGTCGGTGTTGAGCAGAATGGTGCAGGGGTCAAAGTCTTTGACACCCAGACGCCCCTTGGTGCGCACCACCGGCTCGAGCGTGATGCTCTCGCCGTTGGGCAACTCAATGGTGGTGGCTTTCTTCACGTCGGGGCTGATGGAACCAATGCGCACATTCAGGCCCGCCATGTGGAACACGCGGCGCAGCTGGGCCAGGTTGCTCAGGTAAAACGTGTTGCGCACCTGGTTGTCCGGAACGATCAGCAGGTTGCGCGCCTCGGGGCA